>JASHRR010000934.1 GCA_030037185.1 Xanthobacteraceae bacterium
GGGCTTGCACCGCATCGACCCTGACCAGCCCAGCACGCGCCAACAAACATTGGGGGTATCCGCGAGCGCGACCGCTCGGTCCATGAACGGACGGCTCACATCAAATCGCATCAAGGGCCTGCTGTTCGCTCAAGGTATTCGCGATATCAAAGTAACCTTCAATTACGAGTCCCTACAGATCGACAAGCTGGTCACCGGAGAGGGGCGCTGCATTGCCGCCGCGACTGCGGCGAGATCACTCGGGAGATCGCGAGGCTGGCGCTCGTACAGGAGAAGCTTGCTGCGCTCGAACGCGAGCACGACCAAACGCTGACCTCCGGCAAGGCCACCGAAAAAAAGAGAGTTCATATCAGTTGATGAGTTTGACCGGGATCGGACCGGCCATTGCCGCCGTCATGATACGCGAGGTCGACTGTCGTCAATTCGACAGCCGGCGGCAGGTGGCTGGCTTTCTCGGCCTTGCAACAACTCCCTCACAACAGCAAAGATGTGGAGCGATCCCAGGGAATCTGCCGGGCGAGGCCAAGTGCGCGGGACCATAATCCAGACGGCGCTGGCTCAAACACCAGCCACGGATACCGCGAGCGTTCGTCGCTCGCGGTAAGTGGCTGAGAATTCCCAAATCATTCAACGTCCGCAGCGTGGCAGAGGCCGCGATCGATTCCGCCATTGGCACGAACCGAAGCGGTGGTCCATCGCCGCTAACACCACCCTCGCTGCCGACCTAATCATTGATGCAGTCCGCCGAACTGTACTCCCATCCCCTCCGGGTCCTTGACCTGGAAGCTGGTCTTGGCGCTCCCCCTGTACTCCAAACCGCGGCGCTTCAGCTCCTCCTCCAACCCATCCTTCTCCGCATCCCAGTTCGTAACCGTGTAGGCGATATGGTCCACTCTGGCCGGACCGCCGTTAGCCCGGTTCCGGGGAATAAGTATGTTATTGCCGAACACCAGGCGGCACTGCTGTCCGTTGTCTTCGGTGACCTTCATCCCCAGGAGATCTACATAGAAGTCGCGGACCTTCTTATAATCGTTCACCTGATAAGAGATGTGGTTGACGTACAGGGCCTCGAGCGGCTTGCCCGCGGCCCTAGCTGCCGGCGCTATCCCGGCCGCCGCTGCTGCCGCGATGCTTAAGCTCTGAATGAGCTGCCGCCGGTTCATTTTTCCCTGTTCGAAATCCTGGAGCAATTTTGCGATGACTGCTTCCATTGCCTCTTCTCCTGTTCGCGCCGGGATTCGATCCTGCGTCCCGCGCGCTGTGGCAGTATACAATCTGCGCAACCAGCAATACAATCTGCCGAACCAGCGCCACACGGGTGCTACCAGCCCGTGGTTTTTGCGCAACCGATCCCCTCCCTGAAGGGCCCTGAAGGGAGGGGATCTCGCGCTTGTCGAAAACGAACAACTTCGCCTCCTGTCCTCTGGCTCGGCGGACTCGCTCACCGGGCCGGCAGAGCGAGAGATTGACGTTCCGGCGCGCCTTCCGCCGTCGCCGTCGCGACCCAAACATTCGCCCACCGTTCGACAACAGGAGAAGGCGGCTGCTGCCGCCAAGCCTTCAGCACCGGGTCGATACATGCATGTCCTGGGTCGGGCGGTTTGGCGATCTCGCCCCGGGTGCGGGAATCCCCGCCGCGCGGGCCCGCTTCGACATACAGCTCCTCGAAAAACCCTGAAATCTCCGGTGTCGAATACTGGAACGCTCGTTGGCTACGAAGTGCGGGAATGCGTATTCGAGAAGTTCGGCCGCCACTGCGTTTATTGCGGCGTCATCGACCTGCCGTTCAACCTCGGTTACGTCATCGCGAAGCCGCCGGGTGGATCAAACCGGGTCAGCACCCTCGTCCCCGCCGGCGTTCCCCGCAACAACGCAAAGGAGGAGGCGACCTCGATTGAGGAATTTCTCCCCCACGATCCCAAACGTCTCGCCGCCATCAGGGCGCAACTCAAGGCACCGTTGAAGGATGCCGCATTCATGTCGGGCGAGTTACTGTTGCAGCCAAAGGTCGATTCAGCATCCCGACAAGAAACGGAGTCGTCAAAGATGTCGGCCGTATCCTAGAGCGGAGACCGCTGCCGCTACACGGGCGCGCTATGAATCCCGGGCTGAATGCCCGCTACGTCGCGCCATTTGATCGCCACTGACGACAGCTTATGCCTCGATAGCTTCCGCCCGCGACCCGTGCGGATGACAGCAGTATTGGCCAAGAGCGGGCGTCTCAACTTGCCGCAATCTTCTTCGCCCAGTCGGAGATGGTGCCAATCGCAAGCGGCAAGTTGCCAACCTGGCAGTGCGCCTGGGCCTGCTCTTGAGCTGTGAAGACCCGCGCGGTGATCGATCGCGCCGCCGTCAGCGCACGCGCCTGGTCCCAAAGCTGCGTCAGCGGCACGTAGTGATCTTTCGCGCCGGCAAACAACAGAACATCCTGGTGCACGCGGGCGGACGTGTCGGCTGTGTGATAGCTCTGCGCAATGCGCAGCGCCTGCGAAGGGCGCTCGCATCCGAAGACATGCATCGCCTGCGAGATGCCCCAGTCGATCAGGGGATTGCGGCGCGCGGCACGGCGCATCGCGCTGTCGATCAGACTGTCGGCGCCGATACCCATGAGGCCCCGCAGGACATAGACCGCCTGGGCAGGGCGAACGGACATCATCATGCACTCAAAGAAATCCGAGAGCACGTCGAACGCTACAACCCGACGAACCCGAGCCTCGAACGCCGACGCGCGAATGGCAAGGCACCCTCCAAGCGAGATACCGACCAGTGTTACATCGTCAAGCCCGAACGCATCGAGTACCGCGGCCACAGGGCGATGCCAATCGCGCATCAGCGGAGCGCGCTGCTCTTCGAGCACGGAGCCCTGTCCGGGCCCCTCGAAGCCGATCACGTTCCAGCCTCTACTGCGCAGAGATGCCATGATCGGAAAGAACTCCTCGATGTAGCTATCAAAACCGCCGAACACCACCATCGTTCCGGCTGGCGCATCCGACAAAAAATGCCACGCTGGCAGCCGCCAATCGCCGCATGTGACCTCCCGCCTTGCACTCTCGGGAACGCCGGCGGCTTCGCGGAACATCGCAATCAAGCGCTTGCGCAGCGGCTCCTTTCTGGAATCGGACGGCACCATGAAAAATTCGGCGCAGCGGAAATGAAGCGCGGCATGTAAGGTTCTCCCTTGTGCAGCAGCCGTTTCGCCCAATCTGACGAACGTATTGCGCCATGAGTCGTAGTCGCGCAGCGAAGCAAGCTCCGGGCGCACGTCTGCGATCCACTCCGGACCACCCGTTGCAGCCCAGCGATTGAGTTGGAAATTCAGGCTGACATCGGGGTGAAGCTCATGCCAGCCAACATAGAGTGTGCCGGGTGGGGGGCGGTCGCGCCGTTGCGCCAGCAGCTCCTGCGTGCGAGCCACCACAGGCCACGCCAAAGTATTGTGGATGCCGATGATGAACGCCCGCCGGTCCATTTCTTTTCCGCCAGGTTGGCTTCGCCAGCGTATCAACTTTTTGGGCCACCGTCTCAGACCCTTCACAGGGGTTGACCGGCTGGCCTTGCCACGACATGGCGCTGCCCAGAGCGCTGCCAGCGGCGCATGCGGGCGGCTAGCCGCTGAGGCCACGGGAGCGCAGGGCGACGCTTCCCGCTGTCGCGCAGGGCGCCGGCAGAAGAACTTAGCCCCAGGCACCCCGTAACGGCTTGACCGCTTGCGACCGCGTCATCGGCGTCCGTCGCGGGACCGACCTTGCGCGGGTGCAGCACGATCTTGTCGCACTAGCCTTCCTGACGATGACGATTGACGGCGGCCCGGAGTTCTTCGAGGTCGCGCCTGACGCCAGCCTGATTCTCGCGGCTCCGGCCATATGCCATTGGCCATTGATATCCGACAATCGCGAAGATCCGACTCCTTGCATCAACAATGGAACGGCTAGGCATATGCACCCTCCGAGACCTTGACCAAGTCTGCGCTTTGATGAAACATCACTGCGGCTGCGGGAGTATCGCAAGAGATGCCCCGCTAGACTCCTGATCTCTGGTCGGGTCGCATGGTCCGCGGGCCTCAGATAGGCAGTATGAACCCCGCACGATGCTCCAATTGGCCCTTCGAAGTCCAGGATACACCAGGCCGGTATCGTCGTGCGATGCCGCCGGTTCACCTTGGGATTGCGCCGTGCCACATCGATGGCTGTCGCGATAACCGCGAGTATCGTGTGGTCGGCATAATCGGTCAGCTTGCGGCCCGTTCCTGTTAATGCTCCGTTTGGCCGCGAGGGTGGAGACGCGCGACGTGAGGCGAATTTGCCAATTGGCGGCCGTCGGCCGAGTTCACCGCCGCGCGCGGCCTGCCACAAATGTGTCCGTAACTTCGACTATTCATGTCGAGCTCCACAACAGATTCCACACACGAATCGACGGGTGAATCGGCAGTTCAAAATGGCCCATCCCGAGCTTTCGCCGGAGCAGCGCGCATGGTTCGAGTCTGCGGCGTCACTGATCGACGTCGAGCGGCTCTACCGAGTCAATCGCGAAATAACCGCGATCCACAGCCCGACCGGCCGCGAGCGTGCGGCGAGCGAGCACATGACGCGTTATCTCGCCGAGATCGGCGTCGAAGCAACATATCAGCCGATGGGTGATGCGTCGGGAAACGCCATTGGGCGGATTCGCGGCAGCGGCGGTGGTCCGTCGCTCCTCCTGTACGCGCCGATCGATACCCATCTTGACGCGACTGCCGACGACGTTCCTTGGGTCGGGCCGCATTTGCGCGCGGACATGATCCCCTCCGTGCGCGAGCAGGATGGCCTCCTCATCGGCCTTGGCGCCTCCAATCCGAAGGCAATGGTCACCACCCTCGCAGAGGCGGTCCGAGTGGTGAGCGCGGCTAGGGTGCCGTTGAAAGGCGATTTGTTTGTCGCCTATGCTGGCGGCGGCATGCCAGTCGACCTCGGCTCGTCGGGCAATCGCGGGCTCAGCGACGGCGTATCGCATCTGCTGACCCGAGGCGTTTATACCGATTACGCCTTGGTCATGAAGCCAGGCAACGCGGTCTATCACGAAGAGGCCGGCCTCTGCTGGTTCAAGGTTTCCGTCAAGGGCACGCTGGGCTATGCAGGCATGCCGCATGGGCTTCCGCGCTTCCGTGACTCGATCGTTCCCGCCGCCAAGGTCATCCTCGCGTTGGCCGAGTGGCTGCCGCGCTATACCGAGCGCAATAGTTCCGGCCAGGTCGCTCCGCAGGGTTGGATCGCTTCCCTGCGCTCCGGCTGGCCGGATCGCGTCGCGTTCCCGTCGGCGACCACCGAGATTTACCTCGACATCCGTTGCAATCCGCGCACGCCGCCCGCCGAGGTCAAGGCACAGTTCGACGAGGCCGTCTCCGATATCCTCGCACGTCATTCCGACATCGAGCTCGACTGGGAGATGACGGTCTCGCTTCCCGGCGCCTCGACCGATCCTCAGAGCTGGATCATCCAATCGGCCATCCGCGCCTGGGAGGAAATCGAGGGCAAGCCACATCCCGCGCCGCCGCGTACGAGCGGGCAGACCGATATTTCCATGATCCGCAATCTCGGCATCCCGACCGCCCGCACCGGCTGGGTCAGCATGCCGGAACAGACGCCTGAAGAATACCGGCAGGGTCTCGGGGGGATGGGCGTTTCCTTTCCGCCCGATCTCATCACGACCTGCCGCAAGCTCGTCTATTGCGTCATCGACACCTGCACGCGAACGCGAGCCGAAGTCGGATGCTTGCGCAAGGCGTGACGGCGGCAAATAATGCCGGGGGAGATTTTTGCCATGGATGCGAACACGCCTGTCTTGGAAAGCAAGTTTCTCACAGTCGAGGGAGTGCGCCTGCATTACCAGGAACTCGGCCATGGCTATCCGGTCATCTGCATCCATGGTGCCGGACCGGGTGCGAGCGCGGAAAGCAACTTCAAGCTCAACGCACGCGCATTCTCTGAGAAGTTCCGCGTCATCCTTTACGACATGCCGCAATATGGAAAGAGCAGTAAGGTCGTGCTGACCGAGCCACGGCTCAAATACAACGCCCGTATCCTCAACGGATTCATGGCCGCTCTGGGCATCGACCAGGCGCACATCGTTGGCAATTCGATGGGCGGCCAGGTTGCGATGAAGCTCGGTATCGACTATCCTGACCGGCTGACCCGCCTCGTCATCATCGGCAGCGGCGGGGTCACGTCCATTTTTGCTCCCTTCCCGCTCGAAGGGATCAAGCTCATCGCGCGCTATTACAAGGGCAGCGGACCCAGCCGCGAGAAGCTTCGCGAGCTGCTGCAGACTATCGTCTACGATTCCTCCTTCCTGACGGAAGAAACATTCGAGGAACGATATCAAGCGAGCATCGATCCTGAAACAGTCGAGCTTTTCGGCAAGCGCCAGGGCGAGATGCCGCGTGAGAATATCGGCCCCGACCTTCCCAAGCTGAAGGCCAAGCTCCTCGCGGTCTGGGGCATGGACGACCGCTTCGGCGCCCTTGACGTCGGGCTGCAGATCGCCCGCGTGGTTCCCGATGCGCGTATGCACATCTTCACCAAGTGCGGTCACTGGGCGCAGGTCGAGCACGCGGCTGAGTTCAACCGACTGGTCATCGACTTTCTCATGAATTGAAGGAGAGCGCAGTCATGGCTCACCCAGTTGACGCAGGCAGTGAGGACGAGGCCGCTCTGACTGCCAGCGGCAGCGATCATCCGCGCCGACCGTGGCGGGCCTATTTCGAGGCAAGTCTTGGATTCCGCAACCACTGGTACCCGGCGTTCTTTAGTGGCCAATTGGCAGAGGGCGAGTGCCGTGGCCAAGTCATGCTCGGCGAGCGCATCCTGTTCAAGCGCATCGACGGCCGGATCTACGCCATCGAGGACCGTTGCGTGCATCGTGGCGTGCCATTTTCGGTACGTCCGGAATGCTACACCAAGAACACCATCAGCTGCTGGTATCACGGCTTTACTTACGATGTGCGCACCGGTGCACTCGTCGCCATCATTACCGATCCCGAAAGCCCCTTGATCGGCAAGGTCGCGCTGAAAGCCTATCCTGTCGAGGAGCATAAGAATCTCATCTTCGCCTTCATCGGCGATGAAGCGCCACATCCGCTCATGCTCGACCTGCAGCCCGGCTTTCTCGATGAGGAGCTCGCGATCTACCCCAACGGCGAGCACGAGATCGTCAAGAGCAACTGGCGTCTCGCGGCGGAAAACGGCGTCGACGCATCGCATGTGTACGTCCACCGCAATTCCGCGCTCATCAACGCCGCGCGCAGGCCGCTTCCGCTCTCGAGCTATTTCACGACGCGCGAAGGGATGGTAATCGACCAGGACGGGGCGCCGAAAGGCGTGGTCAAGGGCGCTGGACGGAGGACCTCGGTGTGGGAGACCGAGATCGAGGGCGTCAAGATCACAAGCCAATATCGGCCTGGCGTCAATACCGACCAGTCCAACGTGACCAACACCTCGCTGTGGCTTCCCTGCGGCCTCAAGGTCGACCCGTTTCCGCGGCCGGACACCGTGCAGTTCGAGTGGTACGTACCCCACGACGAGCGGTCCCACCACTACATCGTCACCTGGGGCAAGCGGGTCAAAAACGACTCTGAGTCTCAACAGTTTTTCCGCGAAATGGACGTGATTTGGAAGGAGCTTGTGGTCGACAAGTTCAACAACGAGGATGTCATCGCGCGCGAGGCGATGGAGCATTTCTACGCATCCGAGGACGGCTGGAACCAGGAGCAGCTCTACCGGCCCGACATGGTCATCGCAGAATGGCGCAGGCTTGCCAGCAAGCACAACAGGGGGCTCCAGCACAAACCGGGACCGAGAGCGCCGGTGTGATCGGGAGAGAGATCATGACCGAAAGCCGGACAAGCGCTGTCGCAGGGCGAGACCGCCGAGTGACATGAACGCGTGGGCACCAGATCTGCCGCCGGGCTCGCCCCGTTACGCCATCAACCGTGCGATTGTGGACCTGTGCCGGAACCCGCACGCGCGAGCGTTGATCGCGAACAAGGCGGAGTTCTTCGCCGCCTATCCGCTGAGCGCAGCGGAGCGCGATGCCGTGCTCGGCCAGCAGTGGCGGCGGTTGCTCGAGCTCGGCGTGCTGCCAAATCTGGTCTACCGCTTCTACATGCTGCATGGTTTCGCCCCGGAGACGTTTCGGACCGCGGTTGCGGCCAAAGGCTGAGGAGACACGACGTGGCTCAATTGTGTCTTGGTCTCGCAACATCGCACCTTGCACACATCGTCAACGCCCGCGAGATGGGCGATCCGGACCAGGTCGCCGTCTTCGATGCCGGCTATCGCCGTCTCGCCGGCGCGCTCGCCGAGGCGGCGCCGGACGTGTCTTTGATCGTCTCGGCCGACCACGTCAACAAGTTCTTCATCGACAATATGCCGGCCTTCGCAATCGGCATGTTCGACGCATTCTCGGGTCCGATCGAGTCGCGCACGCGCAATTTCGGGGTACCCTATCGCCGCGTGTCGAGCGATCTTCGCTTGGCCCGGCATCTCATCGAACGCGGGCTCGATGGGGGAGTCGACTGGGCCGTCATCGAGAGCTGGGAGGTTGACCATGGCTTCATGGTCCCGCTGTTCAAGCTCGATCCCGACGCCCGCCATCGCATGATCCCGATCTTCATCAATTGCGCGTCGCCTCCGCTGCCGAGCCCGCGACGGTGTTATGCTGTCGGCCGCTGGCTCGCCGAGGCGATCGCGCGGTGGGACGATGACAAGCGCGTCGCAATCCTGGCCACCGGCGGTCTTTCCCATTCCGTCGGCTCGCTACAGCAAGGCTGGATCGACGTAGATTTCGATCGCCGGTTCCTCGATGATTTCTGCGCGGGGAGAGGCGAAGCGCTAGCGAGGTTGTCCGACGCCGAAATCACCGCAACGGGATCGGCCACGGGCGAGATTCGAAGCTGGATCGTACTCGCGGGCGCGTTCGCGGGCCGTAAGGCAGAGCGGGTCATGTACGAGCCGATCCACGGCTTCGACACTGGCTGCGCCCAGTGCCTCATTCGATAGGCCAGTGCACGCGATAATCGCTGTAGCTGCGTCAGTCGATGACAATCGTGCAGGCCCTGGCGCTGAGCGCGATGAAGACCCGCTCTCCCGCCTTGAACTGGCATCCGCGAGCGCACCTCGCCCGCAGCACACGGTCGCGTATCCTTAGCCGGTATTCAACGGCGTCACCCAGGAACTGCACGGTCTCCACCACGCCGGCCCATGGATCATCGCGCCCGTCGTCGCTTGGCGCGAGTCTCACGCCTTCCGGGCGCACCGCGGCGGTGACACGGTCCCCAATCGCGAATGGGACGCGTCCAAAGGCCGTGACTGGCGCGCCCCACTCGGTTTCGACCTCGAAGCGGAAACAGGCCGCGCCGCGCTCGGATCCGGCCTCGCCAACGGCGACGACCCGGCCCTCCACCAGATTCGCCGACCCGAGGAACGCCGCCACGAAGCGCGATCTTGGATAGTCGTAGGATTCCTCGGGCGTGCCGAGTTGCTCGATCGCGCCCTCTCGCATGACAGCGACCGAGGATGACATCGCCAGGGCCTCCGACTGATCGTGGGTGACGTATACGGCGGTGAACCCCAGCGTTTTTTGTAGCCGTATCAACTCGACGCGCAGATCCTGCCGCAGCCTCAAATCAAGATTGGAGAGCGGCTCGTCGAGAAGGATGACTGGCGGTTCCATGATCAGGGCGCGCGCCACCGCGAGCCGCTGCTGCTCGCCCCCTGAGAGGGTTGTCGCCCTCCTTTTGGCGAGGTGGCCGATCTGAGCGAGCTCCAAGAGCTCTCCGACCCGCCTTTCCACCTCGGCACGCGGATAGCGCCTGCGCCGCGCACCTACGGTCAGCGGATAGGCCACGTTACCCGCAGCATCGAGGTGCGGCCAGATCGCGTAGGACTGGAACACCATGCCGAGGCCCCGCCGGTTGGGCGGGATGTTGACGCCGGTGGATGAGGAGAAAAGCACCGTCTTGCCCAGGCGGATCTCGCCGCTGTCGGGCACTTCGAGTCCGGCAATGCAGCGCAGCAACGTCGTCTTCCCGCATCCGGACGGGCCGAGCAGCGTGAAGAAGTCGCCGTCCTCGATGGCGATGCTCACCCCGTTCAGAGCAGGACGATCGTTGTCGCCACGGGTCTTCGCGCGACGATGGAAGTCCTTCCTCAGCTCGCTGACGACCAGCCTCATTCCCACCCTGCCCCGCTCGCAAACCCCCGGGTCGTCGCCGTTACGGCATGGCCGCAGCGTGATCTCCAACGCGCGTCGCCACCAGCGCCATCAGCGTGGCGATCAGGATCGTGATGACGCCCACGACGGAAGCGTCCTCCAGCCGGCCCGTCGTTGCATAGACGAACATGAGCAGGGGAAGTGTCTGCGTGCTCGGGGTCGCTACCAGCACCGTGGCGCCGATATCCTTCATGGCGGTCATGAACGAGATGATGAACACGCTTGCGACCAAGGGTGCGATGAGCGGGATTGTGATTCGGCGCGCCGTCTCGATCGGCGTCGCCCCGCTCATGATTGACGCTTCCTCAAGCTCTGGAGAGATTTGCGAAATCGACGCTTCGAACATGTGGGTAGCGAACGGCAGGCACTGGACCATCAGCACGATGACAAGCGCCACCGCGCTGCCATAGGCGAGCCGGAGGCCTGGCACATTGAGGAACACGGTCAGGAAAGCGGTACCGAGCAACACACCGGGGATTGCCCATGGCAGCCACATCGCCAGCGATATCGCCGACTTCCCGCGAAACGCGTTCCGCGCCAGGAGCCAGGCAATGGCCAGATAGACGACCGTTCCGACGATCCCCACCACCGTTCCAATGATCAGTGACTGACGCAACGCGCTGATGAACGCAGGACTGAGAATTACCCCGGACCAATGCTCGATCGTCCAGGGATGCTCAATATTGAAGAACCCGAAGAGCGTGCTAAACGAACTGATGAACACCATCGAGAAAGGCAGTATGACCGTGGCTGCGATCGCGGCGAAGCAAAACCCCGATACCGCATACGATGCGCGCGTTCGCTCGCGCGGGACCAGGCGTGCGCCCTTTCCGGTCAACGTCGCCGCTAGGCCGGCCCGCCGCAAGAGGGAACGGTAGCAAAGCACGAGAACGAACAGAATGATCAGAAAGAAGGTGCTCAGCGCCATGGCTTGCGGCTCGTCTGGCGGGCTGATTCTCAAGAGATTGAAGATCCTCGTCGAATAAACAAGGATGCCTGCGGGCACACCCAGAACCTGCTCGACCTCGAACGCCTCGAGCGATTTGATCGTACCCGCGACAAGCGCTGTGAGAAGCGTCGGCGCGATGAGGGGAAAGGTCACACGGGCGAGCGTCGTGAGCGTGCCTGCCCCCGATACAGTCGAGGCCTCTTCATAGGAAGTATCGATGAAGCGTTGTGCGGGCTCGATAATGATGACCATGATCGGGATCGTGCTGAGCGTCAGATGTACCCAGGTGATCCCGGAGAGGGAGTAGATGTCGAGCAATGGGACATGGATCACCGCCTCGGCATAGCTGTTGATGATTCCATAGTTGGGGTCGAGAAGAAGAATCCATCCCAAGGTGGCGGGCAGGATCGGCAGAAAGAACGCCAGCCAGAGCGCATACATAATCGTGCGCTTGCCGAAAACGTCATTTCTCGCAAGGTACCAGGCGACGACGAAGGAAACCAGCAACGCCAGCGGAACGCGCAGGCTCAGCACCAGCGAGTAACCGATCGAACGAAGGGTCTGTAAACTTTCGAGCGCGCGCCTCCAAGGTTCTATAGAGCCGTGGAAATCGTTGAACGGGTTTCCCTCGCTCAAGCTGCCGACAATAACGACCGCGACCGGTAAAACGCATATCAGCGCCACGGCAGCGAGGCCGAACCACGCAAACGGATTGAGACCGGCGGACGCTCCGCTGCCGCTGGAGCCTGCCCGGTGCCAGGATCGTCCAACGATTAGGTTGGTATCCCGGAGTTCGAGCGCCTGGCTCGGCTCGGCATCGCGCCTACCTGCTTCAAGCCTCACGGCTTAGCTCCGCCCTCATGAGGACCGCGCAGTCGAGCAGGTGGCGTTTGGGACGCGGCCGGTTGGGAGAGAGCGAGTCCTTGCTGGCTTCGGTCTTGGCGACAATGAAATGCGGACCACTTTCCCGTAGGGCCGTTGACAACCGATGCGCAAGCTCGTTTGCCCCGCCGGCAGAGTGCACATGTTGCTCGTCCCAGCCGGACGCCTGGGCGAGGCGGACGAGATCGAGCCCGAATGCCGTAGCGGTCGGCTCTTGGCCGTCCGCGGTGCCCCACACGCCGTTATCGAGCACCAGCACGGCGAGATTCCGGGGCCTCAGCCGCCAGATCGTGGAGAGGACGGTCGCGCCCGCGTAGAAGGATCCCTCGCCCTCGATACTCAGCACCCGTCGTTGCGGGCATGCGAGGGCTATGCCCAGGCTCATCGCTGCCGCATACCCCATGTCCATGTTGTAGATCGTCGCGGGTGTGTCTGCCCGCTCATACAGCAGGCCGGAATTGGCTCCCGGCCCAGTGATGACGACCGCGTCCGAGCGCGCTGCGGCAACCACGTCCATTGCTTCCACCCTGTTCATGCGGAGGCTGCCGATGCGACATAGGGCGGGATGAGCAGTCCGAACGAGGTCCGTTGCGCACGGGCAGTCTGCACCACACGGTGGATCAATGATTCGATTGATTGCTGCTCGGCCGCCACCTCGTAAGGAATGCCAAGTCCGGCAAACATCCCCCTCGCCAGCAGCGCCGTCGCGCTGTGATAGTCGTACGGCTCCCCGGCACCGCCTGTGTGACTCGCGACAATGACGACCGGTGTGCGCTGCACTTGCGCGCGTGCGAGGATGAGTGCGCTGTAGCCGATGCCGGACGCCTCCATCAGGCACACTGCGTTCCGCCCGCCGAGCTCGAGGCCGACCGCGATGGCAACCCCCTCATCCTCGCGAGCGCAGGGAATCATGGTGATTTTGCCGCTGCTCTGAAAGGCGCGGATCACCGATGTGAGGCAACTGTCGGGAAGATAGACGCAGGTATCGATGCCCGCCCGCACGGCCCCCCGAAGCAGCGATGCCGGAAAGTCACCCGCGCTACTCGCCATGCGCACTCCTGCCTACTGTTCACCTATTGCCGAGCGCATCGGTGATCAACTTCACCACGGCGTTGCGCCTGAAATACTCGTGCTCGTTGAAGGCCTCGTAGTATTTTTGTCCCGGGCGCGGGACGAGGTAGTCGGGGAGGCCGGTGTTAAGATCCGCGCGGCAGCTCGTCTCCAGCATCACCGACTCATAGACCTCCTGGCCCGGCCGGCTCATGTACCAGTTGATGAAGACCGTGGCGGCGTTCGGGTGGGGAACGCCTCTGGCCTGCTTGAGGACGCTGAACCCGCCGGTGAGGTAACCCGGCGCATCGCTCGGAAGCACCACCGCAAGATTGGTGAAGCCGGCCTTCCTGAAGCGTTCAACCTCCGTCTGGATGGCGCCGAATGCGATCGGTGTGGTGCCCCGGGCGACCATTTCGACCAGCTGCCGGTTGTCAGTGCTGAACCTCACCCGCTGGTCCAGGAACAGCGACTTGATATATTCGATGCCAAAGGTGACATAGATCCAGGACGACGAGCCCTGACCGGGGCCCGGGCTGCGCAGGTCGTAGGACGCGATCTTGCTGCGATATTTGGGATCGAGCAGATCACGCCAGCTCGTGATCGCGTTGGGGTCGACCTTGTCCTTATTGACCAGGAGCCAGCCAAACACGTACTCGGCACCCTGCAGGAGGTACCGCGACGAGCTGTCCATCCACTTGAGCTTTCCACGTCGGAAGTTCGTCGCAGCGACGCCCGGCAGCAAGAGCTGGGGAGCGATCGGTTCCAACAGGCCGTCCCGCATCATCGCCCCGAGCTCGCGGCCGCCGCCGAGGAGAATGTCGATGGTCAGGTTGTTTGCCCGCGCCTCTGCCTCGAGTCGCGCCGACTGCTCTGCCGCGTTGCTGGCAAGGAAGTCCAATTGGATGCCAGTATCGCGCTTGAAGGCGGCGCTCATCTTTTCCCCGAGTGCCGGAAAAGCCGCGACGGTGACCTTGCCCTCGGTACGCCCGGCTGCCAGCACGCGCTCCCAGTCGGCCGGCGCCTCATTCTGCCAGTCCGCGGCGAGGGCGTTCTCGGTCCGCGCCAGCAGCGCGCTGGCACCCAGACCTGCAAGGAAGCTCCGCCGTCGCAATGGCCGCTCCATCTTCGTCCTCCGCGCAGTTCGTCTCCACTTGCTCAGCCACTATACGACATTGCGCGCTAGCATTCACCACGAGCGGCGCGCCTTGAGCGCCTCAAGCACGCGCTCGGGTGTGATGGGCAGCTTGGTCAAGCGAACGCCGATGGCGCTTTCGACGGCGTTGGCGATGGCCGCCGCGGTCGGAACGAGGCCCGCCTCGCCGACGCCCTTCGCACCCAAAGGGCCCGACGGCTCGTAGGTTTCGACAAGAATCGGCACGAGCTCAGGCAGGTCGGCACTCATCGGGACGAGGTAATGCTCAAGATCGGGCCCGATCGGGCGCCCGTCTTGCTGACGCACCTCCTCGAGCAAGGCGTAGCCCAGCCCCTGGATCAGGCTGCCCTCGATTTGTCCCTCGATTGCCATCGGATTAATCGCACGGCCGACGTCGTGGGCAGCAGCGAGCGACAATACGCGGACTATGCCCGTCTCGGTGTCCACTTCGACCTCGGCACGCTGGGACGCAAACAAAAAGGCTCCAATGGGATTGCCTTTGCCATCCTTGTTGAGCAAGGCTCCCTGCAGGCTGTAGGTCCCGAAAGCGATCGGTTGTTCGCCGCGCACGTTTATGGCGTGAAATGCGAGCTGTGGCAGCGATATCGAACGGTTGCTCAGGTTAGGATCGGCCGCACCAACGACACCGTCGTGGATGGTCAAGTGCTTCGCGCCAACCTCCAAAATGTCCGCAGCCATTTCGAGGATGCGCGAGCGGAGCTGCAGCGCCGCCCGGAGTGCTGCGTTGCCGCTGATATAGAGCTGCCGGCTGGCCGAAGCGCCACCGTCGAAGGGCACGGCATCGGTGCCCTGGCCTGAGAGGATCACCCGCGCCGGCTCGACCCCGATCGCCTCGGCCACGATTTGGACGATCGAGGTCGTCACGCCTTGACCGACATCCATCGCGCCGGAGAACAAGATAATGGTGCCGTCGGGAGCGAGCTTCACAATCGCTCCCGAGGTATCGGCGTCGATCAGACAGCCATATCCCGAGCCGTGCACCCCGCAGGCATAGCCGACGCCGCGGCGAATCGGGCCGGCGTCGGCGCGGCGTTCCTCGGCGCAAGGGTACCGATCGTTGAGGCGGTCGAGGGTTTCGATGAAGCCCAGTCCGTAGCGGTCGCTGCGCAGCTGCTGTCCGGTCGCGGTGATGCTGCCGTCCTTCCAGCCATTGCGCCGGCGAAGTTCGAGCGGATGAATACCCAGGTCCTTGGCGGCCACATCGAGGAGGCTCTCGCGCGCAAAGCTGATTTGGGGATTGCCAAAGCCACGAAACGAGGCGCCCCGCAGATTATTGGTGTGGACGCTTTCGCCGACCAGCCGGACGTTAGCGATATCATAGGGTCCGGTGGCACAAACCGCCGCCCAGACGGTAACCATCGAACCATAGCCATCGTAAGGACCAATGTCGTTGCGGAACATCATGTCCATGGCAAGGATGCGCCCGTCGGCGGAAAGCCCCACAGTCGCATCGACCTCCGTCGCGATGCGCAATCCCGCGCCGGTGAACTCTTCTTCGCGGCTGAACACGCCCTTAACCGGTCGTCGGGACTTTTGTGCGAGCAGAGCGACAATCGCCTCAATCGAAACCTCGCCCTTGGCGCCGAAGTCGCAACCGACGTCGGGGACCTCGATCCTGAGCCTGCTTGTATCGAGCCCTAGCAAGCCGCAGATCTGGCCGAGCACCCGTGCCGGCTTGCCGGTCGAACACCACAGCACCATTCGGCCGGAATGCTCAATGTCGGCGAGCGCAGCGTGAGTTTCCGGGCAGACGTGCGAAACCGGTTGGGTCGCAAACGAGGCTTTATAGATCTTCGGTGCGCCAGCAAGTGCCGCGCCAATGTCGCCGCGAACGATGCGAACACGGTGGGAGACATTGCTTGGCTCGTTCACGAACCACTGGCTCAACGCCGGCAGGCGCGCATAGCCGGACTTGTCGGGATGGATGAGTGGCGCCCCGGGCGCGGTCGCCGCACTGACCGTGAACACCGCCGGAAGCGGAGCATATTCTACCTCGATCAGCTCGATTGCTTTGGCCGCAATCGCCTCATTGATTGCGGCGACTGCGGCGATCGGTTCGCCGAAGCAGCGTACGACACCTGCCGCCAGCAACGGTCGATGCTTGACCGATGCTCCCAAATAGTTGGAATGAACATCTTCGGCGGTGACGACCGCGCAAACCCCCGCCAGCGCTCGGGCGCGGCTTACGTCCAGCCGGACGATGCGAGCATGCGGGTGGGGGCTGCGCAGAACGCGCGCGTGCAGCATTCCCGGCACCGTCAGGTCGACCGTATAGGCGTTGCGCCCGCTGACGGCGGAAACGGAATTGATCTTGGGCAGTCGGCGGCCGAAGACCGATGTTGGCTGTTCCCGGCTCATGATGCCTGCGCCTTGGCCGCCGCCTCAATCGCTTCGAAGATCTTGGCATATCCAGTGCAGCGGCACAGATTGCCCGTCAGCGCCCGCGCGATCTCGGCTCGCGACGGCTGCGGCGTTTCATCCAACAAGGCTTTTGACGCGAGCAGCATCCCCGCCGTGCAGTAACCACATTGCAGTGCGCCTTTGGCGACGAAAGCCTGCTGCAGCGGATGCAGGCGTTCTCCATCAGACAGCGCTTCCACGGTCTCGACGCGGGCACCGACCAGATCGATGGCCAACACAAGACAGGAGGGCGAGGCGCGGCCGTTTAGAAGAATGGTGCAAGCGCCGCACATGCCGATGCCATCGCACGCGCTGCGCACGCTTGTCAGCCGAAAGCAGCGCCGCAGAAGATCGAAGGCCGTCACAGTAACATCGACCTCTGCCGATACCCCTTGGCCGTTGAGCACAAATCCCACGCTCGGCGTATCGATGAAGGTTGTCATGCTGCAATCCTTCGAATTTCGGCATTCTCGACCGCGTTGACGATTGCGCGGCGCACCAGCACTCCGGCGACCTGCCTCTTGTACGACGCACTGCAGCGTTCATCGGGAAGGCATTCGATGGTCCGCCAAACGGCATTTTCGATCTCGGCAGGCAATCCCCCGTTCAATCGGCGACCCGCCAACATCGCCTCTACGTCGCCGATACGTTGCGGGCAGGGACCGACAGCACCGACAAATACGCGGGCGGTCTTAACGGTTCCGCTGGCGGACAGCGCAACATGCGCCGCCGCGCAGGCAAGCGGACGTGCAAGTCCCTGTCGTGCGGCCAACCTTGCCAGCCCGAGGCCGCCGCCCTCACGCGGGAGCGGCAGGTCGAGGCGCAACAGCAACTCATCCGGCTGACGCAGCGTATCGCCGACGCCACGAATCCAGTCAGCTGCCGAAACCCGTCGTTCGCCGCGTTTGCTGACGACAATGAGGCGCGCATCGAGCGCGGCCAGCAGGCAGGGCGGATCGGACCAGGGCTCAGCCGCGCAAAGATTTCCAACAAGCGTCCCGTGATTGCGGATCTGGACCGATGCCAGCTCCTGTTCAAGCACACGCAGCGCAGGAAAATACTCGGCAACCAGCGCCGACGTTTCGACCCCGCGGTGAGGCACCAGCGCTGCGATTGTCAATCGGCCGTGCGCGGCGTCGAGCGCCGGCGAGGGCGGGCCGATGTCAGCAATTCGCTTGATGTTGACGATGAACTTGCCTGTCAGAATCCCGCGTTTGAGGGCGGGCACGACTGACATGCCGCCAGCGAGGATCCTGCTCTCGGGACCGTACTCGGCGAGGAATGCCAGTGCCTCACCCAGGCTCGCCGGAGCTACGTGGAATAGGCTCATGCACAATTCCAGGCTCTGCCCGCTATCGCGGGAGGAGTGCAACGCTTCATCCAATCCGTGCGTGCGGTACCCCGTGACATCCTATCGAGGGATCAAGTTGGAAGTCAATTGCGGCAGCCAAGCCGACTCTGAAATAGCTCAGACCGTGGGCGTTATTGTGCCATGACCTGAAGTCCGAAGCGGCGAGCAAGAAGCGCCACCACGACGACGATAGCCGTGGTGATGACGCCGATGACGGCGCTCGCTTCAAGATTCGAGGAAGTGGCAAATTGCATCATAAGCAGTGACAGCGTCTGCGTCCTGGCGCTCGCCAGAAAGATGATCGTCGATATGTCGCGCAGGGCCGAGATAAATATGATCACGAAAATGCTGACCAGCATCGGACTGATCAACGGCAAGATGATGGAGACGAAGGTACGCATCGGCCCGGCGCCGCAGATCCGCGAGGAGTGCTCGAGCTCGATCCCGATCTGGCTGATCGAGGTCTTGATCATATGAACCCCGATCGGCATCTGCGCGATGATCATAATCAGGACCAACGAGGCCAAGCTGCCATAGAGGAACGATAGGATCGGACTGGCGAGGATAAGCCAGAGCATCGACATGCCGAGCAGGATTCCAGGAATAGACCACGGCAGCCAGGTCAGCACATCGACAATGAGCCGCCCGGGCAGGCGGGATCGGACAAGGAGATACGCGACGACGGCGTAGACAAGAACGCCGCCCAGTCCTGCTCCAACGCTGAGCGCAAGCGAGTTCCACAGTGCGTGCAGAAAGATCGGATCGCCGAGAACCTCTGCCCAATGGTCCGTCGTGTAGGGGGCCGGGATATTGAAAAACCCGAACAGCTTCATGAACGAGCCGCACACCAACATAAGCAGCGGACCCAAGAGTGAGATCGCCACCAGGAGGAACAATGCCGCCGCGACGACCCAGCGCGCGCGGCCGATATCGAGTCGCCGCAAGCTCGCGCCGCGGCCCAGCACGGTCGCGTATCCGGTGCGCCGGCTCGCCCGCTGATAGGCTATGGTGACAAGCAGCAGGGCAATCAGCATGAAAGTGCTCAGTGCCATCGCACCCTTGAAGTCGGGTGGCTCCCAAGAGGCGAGGTCGTAGATCCGGGTCGAATAGACGAAGATGCCGGCGGGCCGCCCGAGCAGCTGTTCGACTTCGAAGGCTTCCAGGCTCTTGATCAGGCCAGCCAGCATGCCGGTAAGAACCGCCGGCGCCAGGATCGGCAGCGTGATTTTCCGAAACACCGCAAAGGCCCCAGAGCCGCAGACGCGCGCGACCTCCTCCAACGAAGCGTCGAGTTGGCGGATGGCGGGGCCCAAAACAACCACCATGACTGGCACCGACGACGCCATCAGGTGGACCCACAGGATCCCACCGATCGAGTAGATATCAAAAGCAGGCGCGCGGACGAATGGCAGCGAGGTCAAGGCGGTGTTGATGAGACCGTAACGCGGGTGCAGCAGCAAAATCCAGCTCAGCGTAACCGGCAGGACCGGTAAGAAAAAAGTCACCCACATCGCAAACTCGATGAAGCGTCCGCCCGGCAGGCGCACGCGGATCAGGAGCCAGGCGATCAGTAACCCAACCACCGCCGCGACCGGCGCCCTGAGCGCGAGCAGCAAGCTGTATCCGATGACGCTGCGATTGATGGAGTTTTCGATGAAGGTCTCGCGCCACGCGTTGCCGTCGATGGCTCCGAGAACAACGATGAGCGCAGGCGTGACAGTTACCAGCCCCACCAGCGCGAGCGCGAGGCAGCCGAGGAGCCGTTGAATGCCCGGCAAAGAGGTGTAAGGCGGTGTTGCGATCTTCACAGCGGCCATAATCTGATCCGCGCTCCGTCCATCTCCAAAAAGACGCGGTCTCCCGGAGCCGCAGGCTGGCGCTTTTCGGCATCGACCACCACCAGCTCGTCGGTTTCGTCGATGCTGATCGTGCATTCGACACGATCGCCATAGTATGTCACCTCGACGACCTTTCCGGTGAGACAGTTGTCGCCAGCATCGGGCTTCGTTAGCAGCTGTACATGTTCCGGGCGCGTCGACACCTCCACCGCCGTTCCTGGGCGAACCGTCGCATGAGCACCGACCACGATCGTGCGGCTGCCGATCCGCACCCGCTGGCCATCGCCTTCGGCAAGGCCGCGCAACGTGATCGTCCGGCCGACGAAGTCCTGCACAAACCGCGTTGCCGGCTCCTCGTAGATCAGCGCTGGCGTGCCGATTTGTTCGATCGCGCCGCCATTCATGACCGCCACCCGGCTCGACAGCGACATCGCCTCCTCCTGGTCGTGCGTCACGTAAAGCATGCTGGTTGCCAGTCGCGATTGCAGCGCCCTGAGCTGGCTACGCATCTCTTTTCTCAGGGCCTGGTCCAGATTGCTCAGCGGTTCGTCGAGCAGGAGCAGGTCCGGCTCGTAGACGAGCGCGCGGGCCAGGGCGACGCGCTGCTGCTGTCCACCACTCAGCTCCGCCGGCATGCGGTCAGCGAGCCCATCCAATTTCACGACGCGCACCATCTTGGCCACCTTGTCCCCGATGGTGGCGCGATCGATGTGGCGCGCCTTCAACGGATAGGCGATATTCTCTGCCACCGTCATATGCGGCCAGATCGCATAGGACTGGAACACCAGCCCGACTCTGCGCCCTTCCGGCGGGACCATCACGCCGGTGGCCACAGATGCGACTAAACGGTCGCGAATCCAAACTTCGCCGCTATCCGGCTGTTCGAGACCGGCGATGAGGCGCAGCGTCGTGCTCTTGCCGCAGCCGCTCGGACCCAGCAGGGTGAGAACCTCTCCGGCGTTGAGGTCGAACGACACATCCTTGACCGCAGGCACCGTGCCATAAATCTTGGCGAGGTCGCGGACACGCAGAACCGGATCGCACGACCGCACCGCCGGCCACATCGGGTCAGCCATAACGTGCCGGTTGGCGTGGAGGATGCCCCAGCCCCGCAACATCCTCTTCTCGCGGCGCCTCAGCGTTGCAGCGCTCTCTGCAGCCGGTTGATCGCGGGCAGGCGAAACCTCGTGAAGTGCTCATAGGAATAGTCGTCGACAGGATAGGCAACGCCGATCTTCGGGCGAACATAGTCTGGCAGTTTGGTTGCCGAAACGTCGGTGCGCAGCGACGTTTCCATCATCTGGGACTCATAGATGGTCTGCGCTTCCCTCGAGGCGAACCAGTTGGCGAACAGCTGCGCTGCATGTGGATGGGGGGAATTCTTGATCAACATCACGACGCTAAACCCGCCGGTGAGCGAGCCCTGACCATCCTTGGGAAAGATGCGCTCGATCGGCAGGCCTTGTTTGCGATAAATCTCAACCGCAAACTGCACCAGCGCAATGCCGATGGGATAGTCTCCGCGCGCGACCCATTCGGCCAGCTGCCGGCTGTCTGCACTCAGTTTCACCTGCTGCCCAATATAGAGGGCCTCCACAAAGTCATTGCCGAATAACGCCGCCAGATAGCCAACGGGGGTCTGGCCGGGCCCTGACCGGCGCGGATCGAAGGCCGCAATCTTGCCCTTGTATTGCGGCTTCAGAAGATCCTTCCACGAGGTAAGCTCTGCTGGCTTGACGATGCTGGTGTTGGCGAACAGGTCGGTCATCACCCATTCCGCGGTCTGGAGCGAGCACTTGAAGTCGGCGGGCAAATCCGTCGTCGGTCCTGGCTCGTTAAGCTTGAGCGTACCGAACCTCCACATCGCTGGCTGCAAAATGTCGGGATCGATCAGCTTGCCGTTCATGCTCTCGATCTGGCCGCGCGGCGACATGGTCCAGCAGGTCGAGGCGCCGCCGAGATTTGCATCGATGCCTACTTTGCCTGCTCTCGATTCGGTGTCTACTCGCGTGATGACTTCGCCGGCATTCATGGCGAGGTAGTTCAATTCGATCCCATATCGTTGCCTGAACGCGCTGGCCAGCGCAGTCCGCAAGCCCTGGAACGGGGGGCCCGCCAAAACGACCTGTCCCTCTTCCTTTGCCTTTGCCTGCAATTCCACCCACTTCGCCGGGTTCGGCACCTGGGCGGTGGCAGCAGGCGCGAGCGTCAATGCGAGCCCCGTGCCGACGATCGGGGCCAGAAGCCTGGGCAAGCCGTAGCGCATAGCGCCCCCGTTCTGATGCCTTGCTTGTACCGGGTTCTTTTCATCGAAACGGCATGTTACCGCAAACAATCATCTCCCTGAAGGACGTTTGTTGCGCGAGTAGGTGGCACAGAAAGCGGGTCAGGCGCTTGCTACCTTTTCGACGATCTCCTTATCGATGCAATCATTGGTGAAATAATTGAGCGGCCTGGAACCAGCTGGAATGACCTTTGCCCCTACCATCGATTTGAGTGTCTGCGCCCAGTCGGTTTCGCTTTGCGTGCCGATCGGCATTCCCCGCGTTGCATCGGTGTAAAAGAACGGTTTGAACAGGCGGATCTGCTCGGACATCATGGCGACGGTGAAAGGGCCATTCGACTTGTTGGCGAATACGGCTTCGGCGCCCTCCTGGTCGTGACCGTCGAGGATGTAGGTCCAAGCGCCGCACGTCACGCTGACCAACCGCCGGATCGCCGCCTTCTTGCTTGCGAGCAGGTCCGTCCGCGCGCTCATGCCGAGACCCGGGATGTTGAGGCCGAAATCGGCGAGAAGGATGGGAACGGAAGGCCGACGCACCGCCGCAATCGGCATTACGCCCGGAACGGTGGTCAACAATGCGTCGGCCTGCTTGGTGAAATACACCGCGTAGCGGGACGGACCATTGACGTTGACGAGTTCGACTTCATTATCCCCCACGCCGTTCTGCCGGAGGAAATTGCGGACGAAAGGTCCCTCCTGACTGGCGACGCTGTAGACGATTTTTTTGCCGATCAAGTCCTTCGGCGTCTTCCAGCCGCTCTCCACTGGGACCAGGAAGCCAAGCTCGCCCTTGCGCACGAAGCCCGCGACCGAGATAACGGGCACGCCTTTGGCGCGGGCGACCGCGAGCGGAGCAAGAGAGTGCAGGCCCAGATCGAACAATCCGGCGCCGACCAACTGGACCGTGGCGGAAGATCCATTGCCGTCCTCCATCGAGAGGTCGATGCCGGCCCTTGCGAACCAGCCGCGCTGCAATGCAAGATAGAATGGCGCATGCAGGCCAGACGCGGTGAAATCGAGGCGAAGCCGCAGCCTATCGGCGGCGCGGGCCTTTGACACCCACGGCATGAATGGCGCCGCGGTCGCGCCCGCAAGCAGGGTTCGGCGGCTCAGCCCAATCGTTTGGGCGCAAGCGGATCGTGGTCGGGGTCCGGTCGCGCGAGGCGAGCTCATGATGTCTCCGTTGCCCGGATCGGCTGGTGCCGAGGGTGCCAGCGTATGCGGCGGCATGCAATGACCTTTGAGACGAGAGGCGATCCGGCCCTGGTCAAGGTGTAAAGCGACGCTGCGAGACGTGCCATGGGATGACGCGCCTTTCGACGAATTCGATCGCGCGGAACAGAACAGTCCCGAGAATCGACAGCAGAAGAATGGCGGCGAAAACCCGCGGCGTATCGAACGCGCCCTGCGCCGCCATGATGACATAACCCAGGCCGTGCTGCGCCGAGACGAACTCGCCGACCAGAACACCGACCAGCGAGAGGCCAATCGCGACCTTCATGCCGGCGAACAGGCTAGGCATCGCACTCGGCAGACGGATTTTCCACAGCAGCTTGAGCGCAGAGCCACGCATCGAGCGAGCGAGGTCGATGGTCTCGGCGTCGAGCGAACGCAGCCCGAGCACGGCGTCGATCACGATGGCAAAGAGCGCGATCAGAAACGCCATCGCGATCTTCGATGTATTGCCGGTACCCATCCACACCACGAACAGCGGCGCCAGCGCAACCTTGGGCATGCTGTTGACGGCCACCAGCGTGGTGTAAACGGTCGCCTCGATAAAGCGCGAATGGACGATGCCCAGCGCCAGCGCAAAGCCAATGATTACCGACATGCCGAATCCCAGCAGCGTATTTGCCGCGGTGTAATATGCATTGACGAGATACGCGGCTGGGTCCTCGAGGAGAGCTCGGCCAATGGAGATGGGATCAGGCAGAATGAATGGTGCTGGAGCAAACAGCCACGTTGCGGCCTCCCATAGCAATAGAAGGCAGGTTATCACGAGCCAGGCAGGCGGTCGTCGCAGCCAGCCCTTGAGGCTAAGCTTTCTCATGCTGGAACACACCCTGACCTTCGAAGATCTGCCGCACGTGGCGGCTGTATTCGGAGAATTGTGGAAATTCGCGGACCGCCAGCGTGCGAGGCCGCGGGAAGTCGATCTTTAACAGTTCGACAATGCGTCCCGGCCGGCTCGCCATGATACACACGCGGTCGGAGAGCAGGATGGCCTCGGCGATGCTGTGGGTCACGAAGACGATGGTTTTGCGCGACCGCATCCAGATGTCCTGCAGTTCGAGGTTGAGCTCGTCGCGGGTCAATGCATCGAGCGCACCGAACGGCTCGTCCATGAGCAGCAGGCTCGGATCGGTAACCAGCGCCCGACCGATGGCAACGCGCTGGCGCATCCCGCCTGAAAGCTCCCATGGATGCTTGTCGAGGAAGGCTCCTAGTCCGAACAGCTCGAGCAGGCGCTTCGCCCGATCCAGATGCTCGGTCCTGTTCAAGTCCTGGAGCTCGACCGGCAGCATGACGTTCTGGAGAACGGTCCGCCAATCGAGCAGGACATCCTTCTGGAAAACCATCCCCAGGCCGGTAGGCGGCCCGTCGATGGCTTCACCGGCGAGCGACAGCGTGCCCGCCGTCGCGGTGTCGAGCCCTGCGATCAGTCTGAGAAGCGTGGTCTTGCCGCATCCGCTCGGACCCAGCAGGCTGACAAACTCACCATTGCTGACCTGCAGCGAAACATCCGCCAGCGCCAAAACGTCGCCGCGCGGAGACGAGTAGGTTTTTGACACCTGCTGAACGCAGATATGCGGCCAGCCGCTCGATATGTCATTCTCGGTATTTGTCATCGCAGGTCGATTCCTCACGCGCTCCGGATCGAGCGCCTCGATTGACAGGGAAATCGCTTCTGCCGGCATTCCTCGCTTTAGTCCGCCTTGATGCCAGCGAACTTGACCACCTTGCCCCACTTCTCGGTTTCCTCGGCGATCAGCTTGCCGAAATCCTCTGGCGAGCCTGGCATCACCGCTGCGCTGAGGTCGGCAAACCGCGCCTTCAGCTTGGGATCGGCAAGGCCTGCATTGATCTCGCGGTTGAGGAGCGCAATGATGGCTGGAGACGTGTTGCGCGGTACACCGACGCCATACCACGCGCTCGACTCGTAGCCCGGGACGAAGTCGCCGACCGTCGGGATGTCCGGCAAGACCTCGGAGCGCCTCGCCGTGGTTACCGCCAACGCCCGCAGCGTGCCGGTCCGGACATATTCGATCGAGGATGGAAGGTTGTCGAACATGACCTGCACCTGTCCGCCGATCATATCGGTCAGTGCAGGCGCCGCGCCGCGATAGGGCACGTGAACCATGGTGATCCCGGTCATCATCTTGAATAACTCGCCGGACATGTGGATCGTCGACCCGTTGCCGGACGACGCCATGTTGATCCGGCCCGGATTAGCCTTGGCGTAGGCAATGAACTCCGGGACCGTCTTGACCGGGACCGAGGGGTTCACTTCCATGACGTTCGGGAATCGAATGAGGCCGGCGACGGGTGCGATGTCTCGCATGAAATTGTACGGAAGCTTTTCGTAGAGGGTGGCGTTGATCGCGTTCGCGGGAGCCACAAGCAGGATCGTATAGCCATCTGGAGGCGCCCGCACGACGGCATCCGTACCGATATTGCTGCCGGCACCGGGCCGGCTTTCAATGACGAATTGCTGTCCCAGCCGCTCCGAAAGCCATTGGCCGATCAGGCGAGCCGTGATTTCGGCCGAGCCGCCCGCAACATAGCCATGGACGAACCGCACTGGCTTTACCGGATAGGTCTGGGCGCCGGCGACCAGTGATACCGCGGGAGCTGCGACCGCAACCCCTGCCAATTTGAGAAACTGGCGGCGTTCAACTCTCACCATAGGTGCCTCCGATCCCTGCTTGAGCGTCTTAGTAGAGCGCAGATGGCATCGCCATAGAAAGCGATACTTTTTGGATTGCTCCTCGCCGGGCACTTCTCGCACTGCCATAGTCTAAACTCATGGGAACCATGATGCTCTGGCCATGCGCGCCACACCGCTTGGTCAAGTTCCTGACACGTCGCCGAGGACGGCCCATCGTCGTCGCCCACGCCTGCCGGCTGGGTGCCGAGGGCATTGTCTCCAGGAACGTCAACACCGCCTATCGGTCGGTATGCGGCCTGGATCAAGATTCGCCATCCTGCCGCCGCCGTAGCCGACCTGGTGTGCCAAATGATACGCAATGCCGAGGCAGTTAGCAGTCGAAAATTGCTGGCGGGCTCGTTCCGCGGCTTGCCAAATGAGTTAATTTTCTACTGAACGAAGTTTTCCTGGATTCATCAGGCCAAAAGGATCGACGTCCCTCCGGAAAGCCATCTTTCGACCTTCCGGGTCGAAGCGACCGCCATCTTCGAGCTTAGAAATATGCGGATTGTTGAGAATGCATCGGTCATTCTCGAATGATCGCATGATCGCGTTCAAACGAGCCTCCGTCGTGTAGCGGATCAATGGGAGGCCGCCGATGCGGCAGCGGCCATTTTCCTTTGTGTATTCGTGATGCATCAGCAGTTCGTCGCCAAACCGCCTCATCTGATCCTCAACAAGCTCGGGCTCACAAGGATCCGGCATCACTACCTGAAGGTACGTCCAGTGCCGCTCGGCTTGTAAGGCCATCAGGGTGGTGTGATTGAATGCGGTCTCATGAATGCGACGCAGCTTGGCGGCGTCGCTCTCGGCCTCGGTTACCGCCATGGAGCGAGCGCCGTTGAAT
>JASHRR010000935.1 GCA_030037185.1 Xanthobacteraceae bacterium
CCGCGGGGAGCAGTCATGACACGACGCGGCGCGGCTCAATCAGTCGCCCCAATCGACGACGCGCATCGCTGTTACGGGTCAGCCGCACCGCAATGTTGATTGCAATACCGCTTTCATAGCGAGGGACGAACAAGCGTGCAACATGACGCGCCTCGTCGGCCGGTCTTGATGACTTTCCAAAAACTTTGTTTAGGCGACCAACCCTAAAACGCGACATGTCAACCCCCACACTCGGACACGGGGAATACCCGTGGGGGCGACCGAGCACGCTGGAGCGGGCGAAGGGATTCGAACCCTCGACCCCAACCTTGGCAAGGTTGTGCTCTACCCCTGAGCTACACCCGCATCCTCACCGGCAGTGGCCCCTGTCGGCCGCTCTCCTATGCCAAATGGGCGAGCGGAAAGCAACCGATTCGGCAAGCAGCGGCGTCGCAGCTGTGTGTGGGATTTCAGACCGTTCCGGCTGGGGAAAAGAAAAACTCCATTCAATTACCCACAGGTCTTCCAGGAACCAGCTCCGGTTGTGAAAGAATATTTTTCTATTTGAGCCGATGAAAGGCCACATACTGGCCGCAGCGATTTGTGCCCTTGAGGCCGGCTTCGGGGTGAAGGCCGGTTCGCCACCTCAGGCACGTGTCCAATCGGTCTGCGCTTGCCGGCTTGCAGGCGAGGTGGCGCGGTTGGTCTACGACCAATGACCACTCTATACATCTCGCCCCAAGATCCTGGCTCACGACAGGCCTTCGCCCCGCGAGGTCGAGACCGGGTGACGTCAAGGAGGGTCCGCTTGACGCTTGATCGAGCGGTGGTCGTCGAGACACGGCGCGCTTTCATCATCCGGTTCCAATCAATCCTGGCGGGCGCGCGGATGAACGGGCTTGGCCTGCGGCTTGGGCAGTTCCATCCGCGAAGGTCGCTGACGTGGAGTATTCCTGCGGCCGGATCCTGCGACCACTGTCTGGTGCGCGCGGCTTTTTTGACGCGCGCAATGTCGCCAAGCCCGGCGATGTCGCCACGTCTGCGGTATGCCTCGATCCCGCGAGCGAAGGCCGCAAGTCGGCAGCGCGGCTGAGCCTGGCTGCGCAAGGGCCTCTTTCTCGGGTGGACGAGATCGCGTAAAGTTGCCGGATATCTCTGCGGAAAAGGGTTGACGACCTCTACAGGCTGCTGCCGGTTGCGGACTCAACGAGGTGCTGTCGCCGGCTGATCGTGCACCCTGTCTCGCTCCTTTTTCGACGCGGATGCATAGGGGAGGACGCGATGCTTTACCGAACTTCGATCACGTCGATCGCGGCGGTGATCACGCTCACCATGACGGCGTGCGGTGCCTGGGCTCATGATGAATCCAAATATCCCGACTTCTCAGGTCAGTGGCGCCGGGTCGGTGGCACTCAATGGGATCCCAGCAAACCGCCGGGTCTCGGACAGCAGGCGCCGTTGACGGCCGAGTATCAGGCTATTTACGAAGCGAGCCTTGCGGCGCAAGCAGGAGGCGGACACGGCAGCGACATGCGATGGACCTGCAGAACGTCGGGCATGCCGCGGATCATGACCGCCGTCTATCCGATTGAAATCATCATTGAGCCCACCACCACCTACATATTGTCGGAATATGTCATGCCGCGTCGGATCTACACCGACGGCCGCACCCGGCCGGAGCTGATCGAGCCGGCCTTTGCCGGTTATTCGGTTGGCAAGTGGATCGACGAGAACGCGGACGGTCGCTACGACGTGCTTGAAGTCGAGACGACCCACTTCAAAGGCCCCCGCGATTTCGATGTCGACGGGCTTCCGCTCGATAAGGACAACGCGACCGTCATTAGAGAGCGCCTTTTCGTTGATAAGGCCAATCCGGACTTGCTGCATGACGAGATCACCACGATCGACCATGCGTTGACGCGCCCGTGGACGGTGATGAAAACGTATCGGCGGGAGAAAAATCCGATTTGGAACGAGTATGATTGCAATGAAGCCAACAACCATGTCGCCATCGGCAAGGAGAATTATTTTCTGAGCGCCGACGGCTACCTGATGCCAGGACGCAAAGGCCAGCAGCCGCCCGATTTGCGATACTTCAATCAAACCAAGAACTGACCTCCAATCGCGGCCCGGTTCTGCTGGACAATCAACGTCCGGACCGCGGGCGCCGGGACGAGAGCCTGCCGACGCGCTGACCCGCGTAAACCCGCCCAGTGCAAGGCCCAGCCGCCGGCGGCTCCTGCCGACGGCCTGGGCCTAAAAACCTAAAAACCTAAGCCGCGGTTGACCAGGCCGTCGCTCAAACGAGACCCGTTACCTTGCAACGCAGACCGCACAGGGCTGCTTTGTTAAGCTGCGGGCTCTGAAAGTGAAGGCAGCAGACCTAGCGGTTGGCATGAAACCGGTCTTCACCGGGGAGAAATCCCACCTCGTAACCTTTCCGAAGGGAGATGGACTCGCAAACAGTCCACGTGACGAGGCCGGGGCACCGGGCGGGCTGACCTTGGATCTAAAACCACCACCTTCTGGGTCGGCGCCGCGGAGGACGCGGGACTTACATCCCAAGCTTCGCCGGCGCCCGAATGATCATTCTGCCTTGTCGGCCTTCTTGGCCGCCTTGGCGAACTTCTTGATGATGCGCTCGCGCTTGAGCTTGGAAATATGGTCAATGAACAGCACGCCGTTGAGGTGATCGACTTCGTGCTGGATGCAGGTGGCGAACAGGCCTTCTGCATCCAACTCCTGTTGCTTGGCGTCGAGATCGAGGTATCTGATTCTCACGCGTGAGGGCCGCTCGACATCCTCGCGAATGTCCGGGATCGACAGGCAGCCCTCTTCGTACGGCGATGTTTCTTGCGATGACCACACGATCTCAGGATTGATGAAGACCATGGGCTCGGATTCGGCTTCCTCCCGCTTCGATAAATCCATCACGACGACGCGAGATGGCACGCCGACCTGGATCGCGGCGAGACCGATGCCGGGCGCCTGGTACATGGTCTCAAACATGTCGGCGACCAGCGCTCGGATTTCGTCGCTGATCTGCGAGACGGGTTTGGAGACCGACCGCAATCGCTTGTCGGGCAAAATGATGATGTCGCGGAGCGCCATAAACGCGATTTAAGGGCTGACATAGGTGCGGTCAATGCGCCGGCCGGGCCGCCATATCGCGCCGCCCCGCATTGGCACAAGCCGCCTTCACCTACCCGCGGCACCATCTCCCTGTGAGGTCAGGCGCAGGCGCAGGGGGCAAAATGCCATTACCCCCTCCCCTGGCGGTACCGTCGCTGCGTTCTTATTTCGTTCGACCTGTTGTCGAATTCGGTCTACAACGCGGCCCATGACTCAGCCGATCTTGAGCATCAATGGGCTCGATATCAGCCTCGGCGCAGCAACTGCTGCCGCGGCCGTGCTGGCGCTGGTGATTATCTTGGTGATTGCGGCCCGCGCTTTTCGTCAGCGCGACCAAGAAAACACCAGGCAGATGCGGCATAGGGAGGCCTTGGAGGGCCGTATCGCCGAACTCGTGCGCACGCAGGCCGAGACCGCGGGCCGCCTCCAGGCGTTGGGCGAAGGCCTTAGCGGCCGCCAGGCCGAGCTTGCCCGGGTGATGGCGGAGCGACTCGACGCCGTCTCGATGAGGCTCGGTCATTCGATGGATGAAGTAACCCGACAGACCGTGCAGCGGCTGCAAAATCTCCACGAGCGCATCGCCGTGATCGATCACGCTCAGAAGGGCCTCGCGGACCTGTCGGGCCAGGTCACCTCGCTGCGCGATGTGCTCGGCAACAAGCAGGCGCGCGGCGCTTTCGGCCAGGCACGCATGGAAACCATTGTGGCGGACGGCCTGCCTAAAGGCCTGTTCGCGTTTCAGTATACACTCTCCAATAATACCCGGCCTGACTGCGTGGTTTTTCTGCCGGACCAGCACCCGCTCGTCATCGACGCCAAATTTCCGCTTGAATCCGTCACCGCTTTTCGCCAAGCCAGAACGGATGAAGACCGCCTTTGCGCCGCTCAGCGCCTGCGCCAGGACATCTGGAAGCACATCTCCGACATCGCCGACAAATATCTCCTGCCCGGTGAGACCCAGGAGATTGCGCTCATGTTCGTGCCGTCGGAATCCGTCTACGCGGAACTTTATGACGGCTTCGATGATCTGGTCCAAAGGGCCTATCGGGCCCGGGTCGTCATCGTATCGCCCTCGCTTCTGATGCTGGCGATCCAGGTGATGCAGCAGATTTCGAGGGATGCCCGCATGCGCCAAGCCGCCGATCTCATTCGTACCGAAGTCGGCCGCTTGATGGGGGATGTGGGCCGGCTGCAGGAGCGCGTGCTCAAGCTCCAGCAGCATTATGGTCAGGCAAGCGAGGACATGCGTCAGATATTGATATCGACCGAGAAGATCGGCACCTGTGCGAGCCGCATCGACCAGCTCGATTTCGCCGACAGCACGACGGGCCAGGCTACCCATGCGATGACGCCTGAATTCGGCGCCGCCGGACCGCGGCTCTCTCGCCCGCCCTTCCTTCACGGGCAGGGTTCAAAGGCCGGCGAGACGCCCGCGGTCCAGGAACTGGAGGCCAGCGAGTGACGGCCTCCGGCGAGCGGATGGCGCCGGCGACGTCGATTTCCGAGGAGGCTGCGGTCGAGAAGCCGGGCTGGGCAGAAGCGCTCGGCGTTTACCTGCGCCCTCGCGTGCTGATCGTGCTGTTCCTCGGCTTTTCCGCGGGCCTGCCGCTGGCATTGTCAGGGTCCACCCTTCTGTTCTGGGTGAGCGAGGCGGGCGTCGATCTCGGCACAATCGGGCTCTTTGCGCTTGTCGGACTGCCCTATACGGTAAAGTTCCTGTGGGCGCCCCTGGTCGACGTCCTCGACGTGCCGGTGCTTTCACGCCTCCTGGGCCGTCGTCGCAGCTGGCTGGTGCTGACCCAGCTGTGGCTGATGGCCGCCATCGTGTTTCTCGGCTTCTGCGATCCGGCGTCGAGCCCTGGGTTGATCGCCGCCGGTGCCCTGATGGTGGCGACGGCGTCGGCGACACAGGACATTGTGATTGATGCCTTTCGCATCGAGAGCCTAAGCGAGAATGAACAGGCCGCCGGGATGGCGTCTTATGTCGCGGCCTACCGGGTCGGCACACTGGCGTCGACCGCAGGTGCTCTGTTCCTGGTCAGTGGTGCTGAGGGTCTGGGGTTCACCAAGCAAGCGGCCTGGACGGCCGGCTACGCCGCTATGGCGCTGCTTGTGCTGGTCGGCCTCGTCACCGTGCTGGTGGCGACCGAGCCCGAACAGTCCGCCATCGTGCGTCCGCCTGAAGCGAGACAGCTGGCGCTGCGCCGCATGATCATCGCCGCGCTGATCATGCTGGCGACCTATCAGCTGCTGTCCTGGCTGCTGCCCGGGCGTGAGTGGCTGTCCTCACTGGTCCTGCTGGTGGTCATTGTTGTTCTTGCGGTGCGGGAGTTCCGCGATCGCGATTGGGGGATCGCGGAGCTCGTCGCCATCCTCGTCTTTGTGGTGCTGTTCAAGGTCACCGACGCCTTGTCGGGCGCGATGACTCCGTCGTTCGTCCACGACCTCGGGTTTTCACGCAATGAATATGCCGCGGTCATCAAAGGCGTCGGGCTTGCCGCGACGCTGCTGGGCGGATTTGCCGGCGGCTTCCTGGCACGCGCATCATCGCTCGCCACCTGCCTGTGGATCGGCGGTATCGTCCAGGCGGCGGCGAATCTCGCTTTCTCGTGGCAGGCAACAGTCGGTTACGACATCGCCTGGCTCACCTTTGCCGTCGTGGTCGAGAATTTCACCAGCGCGGTCGGCACCGTGATCTTCGTCGCCTATCTGTCGACGCTGTGCAGCAATCCACTGAAGACGGCAACGCAATACGCTGTGTTGACTGCCCTTGCCGCGATCGGTCGCACGTTTCTCGCGGCCGGGGGCGGCGAGCTCGCAAAGGCGACCAGCTGGCCGGCCTTTTTCGCGATCTGCGCGGCTGCCGCCATACCGAGCCTCGCGCTGCTCGCCTGGCTGCAACGGAGCGGACATTTCACCGCGCTTGCCGCCAAGCCAAGCTCGTAGGTTTCGCTTAAGTTTATCATCGCGCCGCCTAACCGATCACGCCAATGGACTTTACGAAAATACAATTGCACTACAGCGGCGTCCTGCTGCGGATCGCGGCCGCGAGCGTGCCCTCGTCGAGATAATCAAGTTCGCCGCCGACCGGCACGCCGTGGGCGAGCCGCGTTACCTTTACCTTGGCGGGGCCGATGAGATCGGTGAGGTAATGAGCGGTGGTCTGGCCATCGACCGTTGCGTTGAGCGCCAGTATGACCTCCTTGACCTCCGGCGAGTGGGCGCGTGTCACCAGGGCGTCGATTGAGAGGTCCTGCGGGCCGATGCCGTCGAGCGGGGACAGGGTACCGCCGAGTACGTGATAGCGGGCGTTGACGACCTGGGCGCGCTCGAGCGCCCAGAGATCGGCCACGTCCTCGACCACGATGATCACCGAGGTGTCGCGCCGTTCGTCGGTGCACACCGTGCAGGGATCGCAAGTGTCGATGTTTCCGCACACCCGGCAGATCGAGATACGCTCCATCGCGCTTTGCAGCGCAGCCGACAGCGGCGCCATCAACTGTTCGCGCTTCTTGATGAGTGCGAGCGCGGCGCGGCGCGCCGACCGCGGACCAAGGCCCGGCAGGCGCGCCAGCAGCTGGATCAAGCGCTCGATTTCGGGACCGGCGACGACAGTCGGCATGGTGGTTCGTGTGTGGTGTCGACAACGTTAGAACGCGAACACGTCAGCGCGATGCCCGATCGCCACCTGGACGATGGGGGACGATTTGCCGGCTTGGCGACACTGTTCTTTGTCGGCTAGTGACGGATCGCCGGGACATCACGCACGTCGAGGTTCCAACGTGCTGCGTCAAAACAGCTTCAACCCCGGCGGCAGCGGCAGGCCGCCGGTGAGGTTCTTCATCTTCTCCTGCAGCAGCGTTTCGGCTTTGCGGCGCGCGTCTGCATGGGCAGCGACGATAAGGTCTTCCGTGATCTCCTTCTCGTCCGGCTTCATCAGCGATGGATCGAGGGTTACGGATTTGACCTCGCCCTTTGCGGTCATTTTCATCGTCACCATGCCGCCGCCAGCCGTGCCCTCGACCTCAAGGTGATCGAGCTCGGCCTGCATCGCCTCCATCTTGGATTTGAGCTCGGCGGCTTGTTTCATCAAGCCCATGAAATCTGCCATTTTTTCGCCTCTCATCATGCGTGGCTCCCCCGCAGCGCGGGGGAGATAAAATCCCCGCCCGCGCTGCCCCGCTCGCGGGTGGGGAGTCGACTGCTACAAATCATCGTCCTCATCGTCCGATCCGCGGTGGGCGCCGAACACCGATTCATCGGCTGGCATTCCGCGCGGCTCTTCGTCCTCAACCGCTACCACCGGCGGCGGGGCTTCCGGCCGCCGGACTGCCACGATCTCGGTGCCCGGAAAGCGCGCCAGAACGCTTTGCACCAGCGGGTCGGCCGTTACGCCGCGCTTGAATTCCTCGCGACGCGCCGCGAGTTGCGACCTCACCGTCGGCTCGGCGGCCTCGGCCGACAGCGCGACCATCCAGCGTCGCCCGGTCAGCGTCGCCAGCCGCCGGCCGAGGTCGCCGATCACCGCGTTGGAGGCGCTGGGCTCGAGCGCGACCTCCAGTTTGCCGTCTTCGAATCGCACCAGGCGTATGTCGCGCTCAAGTATGCTCTTAAGCTGCAGGTCGCGCTGCGCACCGGCGAAGGCGATCAGATCGGCAAATTGCGCAAACTTTGGCGATCGAGCCGTGCCCGGCATTGCGGCGCCGCGGCTTACCGCATCGCGCACCGGCGACGCAACCGGGGGCGCAAGGATCTGGCGGGCGACCCGGCTCTCCCCCTGTGGGGAAGGGCCAGGCACCGGGCGGGGAGCCCCGAGCGCCATGGTCTCGGCCGTCCCATCCGCCGCCGGAGGGTTTGGGAGATGGCCGGTCGCGGCGGGGGACGGCGAGTCGCTGAGCGAACGAATGACGTCCTCGGGCGACGGCAGATCGGCCGCATAGGCAATTCGCACGAGAACCATTTCGGCCGCCGCGATCGGCCGCGGAGCCTCCTTTACCTCGGCTCCTCCTTTGAGCAGCATTTGCCAGGTTCGCGACAGTACCCGCATGGAAAGGCCGGCCGCAAAATCACGGCCGCGCTTGCGTTCGATTTCAGCGAGCGCGCGATCCTCGGCAAGCGCCGGCACAATTTTTACGCGGGTGACGAAATGCGTGAATGCGGCGAGCTCCGTAAGCACGGTCAGCGGATCGGCTCCGGAGTGGTACTGGTCGCGCAATTCGCCGAGCGCGCGGGCGATATCGCCGCGCATGAGGGCGTCGAACAGCTCGATGATGCGGCTCTGGTCGGCGAGACCCAGCATCTGGCGCACATCCTCGGCGCGCACCGACCCTGCGCCGTGTGAGATCGCCTGATCGAGCAGCGAAAGCGAATCGCGCACCGAGCCTTC
>JASHRR010000936.1 GCA_030037185.1 Xanthobacteraceae bacterium
CGCCGCGCCGCGGTTTTTCACGCGGCCTCCTCCTTCGGATGCTGGCCATCTCATGATACGGTAAGAATTTCACAGAAGACCACCGTATCACCAATGCCTACGAGTCCCGGTAGCGTGTTGGCGGATTTAATCGCCAACGCGCCAAAAATACCCATCTGGGTAGGAGGAATAACATGGCGCGGCAAATAGAAGGCGGACTTCGTTTAAGGAGAGACTCTTTGCGCTGCGGCAGCAGCTTGGCGGCCTGCGCGCTCCTCACAGTAGTGCTTGCTACGGCGCCGACAGCAGCCCAAGACGGCCGTGACAACGGCGGTCCAGTGGTGAGCACGGCCGAAGGCCAGGTACGCGGCTTCGTAAAAAATGGCGTCAACATCTTCCTCGGGATTAGGTATGCGGCACCGCCTGTCGGCAACCTGCGCTGGCGCCCGCCGGCGCCTGTCGACAAGTGGCAGGGCACGCTCGATGCGACGGCCTACGCTAACGCCTGCCCGCAGGTCACCGAGCTGGGCGCCTTTGCCGGGCCGAGCAGCACCACTGAGGATTGCCTCTATCTCAACGTCTTCACCACCGGCATGGAGAAGAGGAAGCCGGTGATCGTCTGGATCCACGGCGGCGGCAACGTCGACGGAGAGTCAAACGACTACGACGGCAGCTAGCTCGCGACCGGCGGCCCGCTTGGCGAGGATACGGTCATCGTAACCATGAACTACCGCATGGGGCTGTTCGGCTTCGTCTCGCACCCGGCGCTGAACGCAGAAGGTCACCTTTGGGGCAACTACGGCGTTCTCGATCAGCTGGCAGTGCTTCGCTGGGTCCGGCGAAACATCGCAGCATTCGGTGGCGACCCGTCGAACGTCACGCTGGGTGGCCAGTCAGCCGGCGCATCAGATACGACTTCGGCCCTGTTGTCGCCTCTGGCCAAGGGCATTTTCCACCGTGCGATCCTGGAGAGCTCGCCGCGGGTATCAAAGGAGACGGCGGATGCGGCGTTGGCAGCCGGCGTCGCTTTCGGCGAGGCCGCCAGCTGTCCAGGTACAGACGCGGCCGCGGCGGCGTGCTTGCGCCAGCTCTCGGCGGCGCGCATCCTGCAGCTACAGGGCACGCCCAACGCCAACACCCCCGGCCTTGTCGTAACAAGTTTTGTCGATGGCACCATCGTTCCGATCCAGCCTGCAGCGGCCTGGACGACAGGACAGTTCAACCGGGTACCCATCCTGGGCGGGACCGTCCGCGACGAGGCCAACTTTGGGATGAGCATCACCGAATACTTCTCCGGGCCGCCGCAAGTGCCCATGACCGAGGCGCAATATGTGGCCCGCGTTTCGGCCGCTACACTTGCGCAATATCCGCTTGCAAACTACGCGAACAATCCGCAGTTAGCCTTTGACAGGGCGACGACGGACCAGACGGCCTGCACTTCCCTGCACGCTTTGCGATTGATGTCAGCGCACGTGCCCACCTATGGCTACGAGTTCATCTATCAGAGCGCGCCGTACTACTTCCCCAAGATGCCCGGGTTCAAGCCGCTCGCAGCCCACACGATCGACATCCAGTTCTTGTTTCCCGGCTATCACGGCGGCAATCTTGGCGTGAACCTGGATCAGGGCACCGGCCTGCCGCGCGAGCTCAATCCGCAGGAGACGCACCTCTCCGACCAGCTTGTAGGAGCGTGGACCAAGTTCGCCAAGTACGGCAATCCGAACGGCTCGGGAAATTCGCCGTGGCCGCAGCTCACGACGAGTTCGCCGACGCTGCTGGCGGAGGATATTCCATTGAGGTCCTACCCCGCCGCCCAGTTCTACACCGACCACAAGTGCGACTACTGGTTTCCGGCTCTCGGCTTTTAGCAGTTGGCTTGGCCACCACGCCACTGCCACCGTCGAAAAGATCGGGCGGCAGCTGCCGCCCGCCCTCGTTGGGCCTCCCAGCCTCGCTCCCGGCCCTCGCCACGAAAGGGGCGGCGGCGGACTGGAGGAACGGACATAATGTGATAGGTCGTATGATCGCGCTTAGACCTTCACAGTTATCGCTCCCCGCGACAGTTGCCAATTCTCGTCCAACCGCTGACCCAAAGTGGCTCGGGAAATTGGGAAGGGCACAAGGCCAGCGGGCTGAGCTGGAGGACGCCCGTTTCAGGATCCGAGGTCTCCGTTTGTCGGGGCCGTGACAATGGGACTGAGCAAGTTTGTTGGACACGTGATCGAGTTGGAAGGATGTGCCTCACAATTCAAATCAATTTTGACCACAGGGCGCGGACTTATAACGTACCTTCTGCGAAATGACGGTAAAGTGCACGACGGGGATACGATTCAAGGGTTTGACTGTCATTGCGGTCACGCTCGCTCCGGCGTGAGGTCGTCCTCGCCCCAAACTTAACAAATGAGCAAAGAGCCACGTGTTGCTTCCGACGTTCGATCAACGACGAATTTCCAGCGGCGTCGGCCGGCGAGAGGAAGTGTCGTGAGGTCGCGCGCACCGGATATACATTACTAAATGGCGATCATTTTTTCCTGGCTCTGGACGTCCGGACGCCACCCCTGAGGAGCGGTGCTCATTTCTGAAGCCGGAGGCATCATTCGTCGATTTCCCAGAGGTTCCCGGTATTCCAATCCGAAGCGAAGTTAGCCCAACTTAGGCGATTGGTGAGAAAAAGTGAATAAAATCAACGGCCGCCCCCCGAAAGTCTCCACTACGCCTGCTCGGTCGCAACTCGCGCCGGCTGCCCCACCGGCGCGGTGATGCGCGGCGGCGACTGCGATGGCAGATCAAGTTTCAGGCGCTTCACCAGAAGCTTCTGGT
>JASHRR010000110.1 GCA_030037185.1 Xanthobacteraceae bacterium
ATCGGCGTCGACATCAGTCCTGTGTTCCTAAAAGGCGCACACGCGCGAGCTGCGGAATTGAACTGCTCTGACAGGGTTACTTTCGTTGAGGGCAATGCCAGCACCTACGCGATCGAACCGGGTGCGTTTGATATTGTCAGTTGTATTGGCGCCACGTGGATCGGAGGCGGTCTTGCTGGAACGGTGAACAAGTTGAAACCTGGGCTGCGCTCTCGCGATAGCCTGCTCCTGGTCGGCGAGCCGTACTGGATCGACGGGCCGCCCGACGACACCGTCCGCGCTACCTCAGGCGGCAATCGCGCCGCCTTCGCATCACTCGACGGTATCCGCGAGCGAATCGAGTCTGCCGAGCTGGAACTCATCGAGATGGTACTGGCCGACCACTACGGATGGGACCGCTACATCGCATCGCAGTGGCACACGGTTTCCGACTGGCTACGTGCCAACCCGGATTCTGCCGACGCCGACAAGCTGCGGGAATGGATCGCTGCCGGCAAGCGCGAACATTTGGCCCATCAAAGGCGCTATCTCGGCTGGGGCGTCTTCGTCGCGCGCCTGATATAGCTCCCGCCGGCTGTGGTCGCCTGTTGTCAGTCGTCCTTTGCCAGCCATCACTTATGCCGCCGGGACCGGGGCGACTTGTGTGCTTCGCCTGCATCGCACACCGCAGACATAAGCTGTTCAAGGCTTCGTTCGGGCGCACCGATGATAGAGTTGGGTCATCATCGACGTCCGGACGATGGCCAAAGCACTTTCGGTCACCCTGGTGACCGGAAACATCGAGCGCGATCAGGAACTTCGGCCTGGCGCCAATAAGAGACGTGGCATTGATCTGGAGCGATGGACTCAACTTGCGATTTTAGATCACCCAGGCTGGCCGAACGCGACGGGCCATCACAGCGCTGGCCAAGTTCTTGGTCAGCGGCTACCCTAATTTCGTTCGACCTGCCGCCTCGCCTATTCCGGGTTCGCATGCCGCGAAACCGCCCATCTGACTGATCCAAAGACGAAAGGGCTGCAATGTACTTGGGGCTGTGCATCCTGATTGCGACGCTCGCGTACGGGACAGCGGTTGGACACTGTGAGGCGCTTCAGGCCGGCACAAACCAAGTCTCGTTTCAATCTTCCACGTACAGCGATTTTCGCCAGCTTCTGGCGCGGGAGGCCGCAACTGAAACGGTTACGGTTCAGGCGAATCTGGGCTTTCCGGAAGAGGTAAAGGACCGGTATCCCGCCGCCGTCATCGTTCACACGATTGCCGGCTATCGCGAAGACAATGAAGGCTATGCTGCTGCCGAATTGCGTAAATCAGGATTCGCCACATTGACCTACGACAGTTTTGCCGCGCGCAGAACGACGGGGTTTGCGATGTCGGGGTCCCCCAGCTATTTGCCTGCTGGGGTGGCGGACGCTTACGCTGCATTACGGCTGCTGGCGAGCGAGCCCAAGATCGACGTCGATCGAATCGCCATTGTGGGGTTTTCGTTTGGCGGTGAAGTGGCTCATCTGACGGCATTTGAGGCGCTTCGATCCGCGCTAATTCCAGGACAACCACCGATTTGCCGCGCACGTCGCCTTCTATCCCGCCGGGAACTTTGGCGTGATTGCCGAACGCGGCGCCTATACCGGATCTCCCGTACTGATGCTACTCGGCGAAAAGGACGACAATCTGCCCGTGGCAAAGATTGAGAGTTATCTCGCCTACGCTTTAGCCGCCGGGAATCCGGCCCCGATCGAAGTCGTGAGCTACCGGGGTGCTTACCATGCGTGGACAGTTCCCAGTTTGGTAACATTGCGCTTTTACCCGGAGTATGTCAGCACGAAAAAATGTCCGCTGATTCTGCTTGGACCAAGCCGGCCAGTGTACCTCATCGACGGTCAAGTAAATCCGTTCAACCCAAGCTCCTTCGGTGTGTGCATGAGCGAAGCTCCCGGATACTCGATGGCATTTGATGCAGCGGTTCGAGCACAATCGATCGCTGATGCGATGCGGTTTCTTCAGCGAAATCTGCAACCTTAGCGCCCGCCCTGCCGGTTTCGCTTCTTCTCGCTTCCGATAGAGGGCGCCCTGGTGGTTTCGGCTCACGGGCTTCCGATTGCGGCTACGTTGGCAGCAGTCCGATGTACCCCAGTTAAGCTGACGACTTTGCTGTATCGCCCAAGTCGGCAGCCTTGTAGCGGGCGTGAGCACTGTACCAAATGGTAAACCGCGTCCCTGGTGGCGGGATTTCAGAGCCGCTCCATCGACGCTCTTCTCCGCATTTGCGACCGATTGACGTTCACAGCCGGGCTGTCAACTGGTATAGTTTCCTACAATCGCGACGGACTGGTCCGCCGCAGGATGCGTTTCGGCCGGAGATAGGTGGTCGATGCCGACCTACGAATATATGTGCAAGAAGTGCGGGCCCTTCACACAGCTGCGGCCAATGGCGGAATGCGAGTTGCCATCCGCCTGCCCGGAATGCGGCACGCGTGCCCCCCGTGTCCTCCTGACCGCACCAGGCTGCCTCACCATGTCGGCCGAAGCGCGCCAGGCCGGCGCAAAGTACGAGCGCAGCACCGACGGATTGCACGACCCGCCGGCATACTTGCGCGATCCTGTTGGAGTGGCCAGGAAGTTGAAACGCGCCCACAAGCTGAAACGTGCTCAGGCGAGAGCGTCTCGGCGAGCCTGACTGATCTCGCATCGCGAGACCCGGCGAATTTTCCTCAAGAGCCGACCCGATTTTCTCCGTCAGGTCCATGGCGCTCATTGCGGCGCGCATGCACCTGCCGGTGCGTCGGGCCGACCGCCGTCGCGCGGCTGGTGTTTGGTAAACGGTGAAGGGGGAGCGTGGCGGTGGGCTGATCTTCTCCCGCAACACGCGCTCGCATTCAGCCGCCTTCAGTTGGGCAAGCCGGCTGGTGGGGTCCTGGGCGTCGGTCGAGCCTGTAACACAAGTTGTCGGTTGTCGCTTCCCCTCACTTGCCGAACAGCTCTGATGCTCGTTTGCAATTCAACGGCCAGTTGACGACCTCGCTGCATCGCGCGAAATCGGCAGAGGCGGGCCAAGAAGTGCCTTTTTGCAGGCTCAGCTCGTGTGCACGATCATGTTGAAGTCTTCATCGGAAGAATGGAAGAACGAAGTAGCTCACGAAAAGATCGTATGTCCCTTCGTCGACTTGTACTGATGCTCACCGGACGCGTTGCGTAGGCGAAGCCTCGACTTGCAGATCACGTCAGGGCCCATATTCCTCGCAACTAACCGCGAAATGTCCTAATCACATCCGCTGCCGGCGTTCTATGCGAAGCCAAGTCCGCATAGGTCGGCTGTGGGTCAGCGGACTAAACCGCTCGCGCGGTAGGGTGGTGCGGCGCTGTTCGTGACGGCCGGCGTCTGAAAGCCTTCACACTTTCACACTTTCCTGACACATGCAGTGCAGCATTACGATGGCGCGTGAGCCAGCAGTTAGCGACGATGGTAAGGAAGGCAGCACCTTTGGCCACAGCCAATGGAAAGCCGTCAACCATGGCGAGCAGAGCTGTGCACGATCACCCATGCCACCAGCCTCGCGAAGTCGCTGGACTCCGATCTGGACTGGGCGACCACTTTCGCCGCGGCGGGCATGGGTGATTGTGCGCGAATCTTCGGCCGATCGGGGAACTTTCGGAGAAAAATCATCTTTCTGTCGGCGACCTATCGGGACCAAGGCCCCGAAACAGAGTAGTTCGGTCGAACCCCGAAGCCATTTCCGGCGACATAGCCTCGGTTCGCCGGAATCGATTAGGAGAAAGATGTGACCCTATTCTCGCCTACAGCTTTGTATCCGCCCATTGCAACGCACGATCGACTGGCCTCTGCTGACATTGCCTTCGGCGTATGGGCTTCCATCATCCTGATAGCGTTGGCCATGTTGTCAGTAGCATTGGGGGTCGCGCCGATCGTGGATCCCGAAATCTGGACCGCTTGCTGACCGACCCACGCCGCTTCCGAATAGCGTATCCTCGATGAGGCGCAAGCAGCCTTCGCTAAGCGTTATTGGGGAGATCAAGCCGGGGACATGATATCCGCGCCAGAATACCGAGCAGCGCCGCGCACCACGCGGCAGTCTTACCGGCCACTCAATCGCCGTCATTACGTCCGGGAAGGTGAACGGTAACGGCGGGGTGTCGCCGCGACGCGGCAATGACCACAGCACCTCAACCACCCTTACCCAGGGGTCCATAGGGCAGATGGGCGCCAAGGTCGATTGGCTAGATGGGGTAACGGGCCGGATCCGGCCATCTTGGTAAACTGATAGTAGGGGGTCGTCCCTCAGAATGATGGTGTCAAGTCACCGGAGTCTGGCGTTGCCAGCTCCAAGCATCA
>JASHRR010000937.1 GCA_030037185.1 Xanthobacteraceae bacterium
TGTCGCCATTGTCTTTGACGTCCCGGATCCCGAGAAGATCGGCATCGTTGATGTGCTCGGGGTTGATTTCGGGGTTGTGAACCTGTGACAGCGTCGGCAGTAAAAGCGCGCGCCGCGCCGGCGCCCCTCTTGCGGTCCGGCAGACGCCGTGGCCGCCGGGCAACGCCGTAGCCTCCCGAAGCTCTCCGCTTGGTCTGAGGCGGGAGATGCCCCCACCTGAGTGCGAGGGGCAAAGCCACGTGCGTTTCAGCGGGGCGACGGGTTACTGCAAATGAAACTTGCCGAACTGGCGATGCTCCGCCCGGATCCAGCGCACCGTGCCGGTCACCGACCGCATCACCACCGTCTCGGTCTCGATCAGTCCGTCGCGAAATCGAACCCCCTTGAGCATCGACCCCGTGGTCACCCCGGTGGCGGCAAACAGGCAGTCTCCCGTCACCATGTCCTCCAGCTGATATTTCTTGCGCGGATCCGCGACACCCATTTTGGCGGCGCGGGCGCGCTTTTCTTCGGTGTCGAGCACCAGCCGGCCCTCGAACTGGCCACCAATACACGCCAGCGCCGCCGCCGCCAGCACGCCTTCGGGCGCGCCGCCGATCCCGAGATAGATGTCTATGCCGGTCGACTCCGGATCGGCGGTGTGGATGACCCCGGCAACGTCGCCGTCGGTGATGAGCCGCACCGACGCGCCCGCCTTGCGCACGGCAGCAATGAGGTCGGCATGGCGCGGCCGGTCAAGAATGAGCGCGGTGATGTCCTCGGGCTTGACGGCTTTGGCCTTGGCGAGCGCGCGGATGTTCTCCTCGGCGGGAGCGTCGAGATCAACGATCCCTTTCTGATAGCCGGGACCAATCGCGATCTTCTCCATGTAGACGTCAGGCGCGTTGAGCAGCGTGCCCCCTTCCGCCATCGCCATGGTGGCGATCGCTCCCGGCATATCCTTGGCGCACAAAGTGGTGCCTTCCAATGGATCGACCGCGATATCGACACGGGGACCCTGCCCGGTTCCGACCTTTTCGCCGATGAACAGCATTGGTGCTTCGTCGCGCTCGCCCTCCCCGATGACGATGGTGCCGGCGATCGCCAGATTGTTCATCTCCCGGCGCATGGCGTCGACCGCTGCCTGGTCTGCAGCCTTCTCGTTGCCGCGACCGCGCAAACTCGCCGCCGCCACGGCGGCGCGTTCCGTCACCCGAGCAATTTCCAGCGACAGAATCCGGTCGAGCGGAAGGCTCGATCTCACCCGGCCCGACGACATGCGCAGCTCCTTAATCTTGACAACACGAATCAATTTTTCTCGATGCGGATGACCTGCGGCTGCCCGGCGATGACGCCCTGAGTCTTGATAGCGTTCAAAGCACGGCGCACCGCATCCTCGGTGGTGGCATAGGTGATGAGAATGACCGGCGCCGGCGTCGCCGGACTTTTCGGGTCATCGCCGCCGTGGGGCCGGCCGCCCGGGTGTCGCTGCACGATCGATTCCAGCGAGATGTTCTCGTCCGCCAGATGCTTGGCAATGGTCGCGAAGGTGCCGGGCCGGTCGAGGGCAAGCAGGCGGATGTAGTAGCCGCCCTCGTGGCGCTGCATCGGCGCCTGCCGGCATTCCGCGAGACGCCATACCGGGCGGCCAAAAGTCGCCGTGCGCACGCCGCGCGCGACGTCGCAGAGATCGGCGACGACCGACGACGCGGTAGCGGCTCCGCCGGCGCCGGGCCCGACGAGTGTGATCGGCTCAATGCCGTCGGCGTCGAGCGAGGCGGCGTTGGTCACGCCCATGACCTGGGCGATGGCGGTCTCTTTCGGCACCATGGTGGGGTGGACCCGTTGCTCGATGCCCTGTGAGGTGCGCACCGCAACGCCGAGCAGCTTGACCCGATAGCCGAGCGCATCGGCAGCATCGAGGTCTTCGGGCGTAAGCGAGGAGATACCCTCAACGTACACCGCATCCGGATTGGCGCGAATCCCGAAGGCGAGGCTGGCGACGAGCGCAAGCTTCTGGGCGGTATCGAAGCCCTCGACATCGAAGGTCGGATCGGCCTCCGCGTAGCCGAGGCGCTGGGCGTCCTTGAGGCATTCGGCGAACGAGAGCTTTTCCTGTTCCATTCTGGTGAGAATGTAGTTGCAGGTGCCGTTGAGGATGCCGTAGACGCGCGCGAATGAATTGCCGGATACCCCCTCGCGCAGCGTTTTTACGATTGGAATGGCGCCGCCGATGGCGGCCTCGAAATTTAGCGCCACCCCATGCTTTTCGGCGAGCGCCGCAAGCTCGATGCCATGTTTGGCGAGCAGCGCCTTGTTGGCCGTCACCACGGCTTTTCCGGCGCCAAGCGCGGTTGTGACTGCAAGCTTCGCTGGATCGCCCTCGCCGCCGATCAGTTCGACGAAAGCCTCAATCTCTTGGTCGGCGGCAAGAGTTGCCGCGTCGGCGACCCAGCGTGGCCGAGCCTCTCCAAGGTCGCGCGTCTTTTCCGGCCTTCGCGCCGTGACCGCAACGATTTCGATGCCGCGTCCGCACCGGGCCGTAATCAGATCGCGGTGCTGCGCGATCAGGCGCACGACCGCACAACCAACCGTGCCAAGCCCTGCAAGACCGGCTTTCAGAGGCGCAACCATCTAAGTCAAAACACCAGGAGCGAGCATCGCGGGGCCGCTCAACGCCGTCGCGCAAGAGGGACGATGTTGTGCAACTTTTCGGGGCCGGTTTCAAGGAACCGGCGCAGGTTGCGGGCGGCCTGGCGGATGCGCTGTTCGTTCTCGACCAGAGCGATGCGTACAAAGCCTTCGCCGTGCTCGCCAAACCCGATGCCCGGCGAAACCGCGATCTCGGCCTTTTCGATCAGCAAAGTGGAAAACTCGACGGTATCGAGGGTGCGGAACGCCTCGGGGAGCGGCGCCCACGCGAACATCGATGCGCGCGGCGGCGGGATGTTCCAGCCGGCCCGGCCAAAGCTTTCGACCAGCACGTCGCGGCGGCGCTTGTAGGTCTCGCGCATCTCGCAAATGCAGTGGTCGGGTCCGTTCAAGGCCGCGGTGGCGGCGACCTGAACCGGCGTGAAGGCGCCGTAGTCGAGGTAGGACTTGACCCGGGCGAGCGCCGCGATGATCCGCTCATTGCCGACCGCAAAGCCGATCCGCCAACCCGGCATCGAATAGGTCTTCGACATCGACGTGAACTCGACCGCCACATCGATCGCGCCGGGCACCTGCAGAATCGAGGGCGGCGGATTGTGATCGAAATAGACTTCCGCGTAGGCGAGATCAGACAGCACGATCAGGCTGTGCCTTTTCGCAAACGCGATGACATCCCGATAAAAGTCGAGATCCGCGACTGCGGCAGTCGGGTTCGCCGGGTAGCACACGACGAGCGCCAGCGGCTTGGGGATGGAGTGCGTGCAGGCGCGTTCCAGCGCCTCGAAAAACGCGGGCGTCGGGTCGGACGGCGCGGAGCGAATGACGCCGCCCGCCATCAGAAAACCGAATGCATGAATCGGATAGCTCGGGTTGGGCACGAGGACGACGTCGCCCGGCCCGGTAATCGCCTGGGCCACATTGGCAAAGCCTTCCTTGGAACCCAGGGTGGCGACGACCTGCGTGTCGGGATTGAGCTTCACGCCGAAGCGGCGCGCGTAGTAGGCCGCCTGCGCGCGGCGCAGCCCCGGGATACCCTTGGAGGCTGAGTAACGATCGGTGCGCGGCCTGCCGACGGTCTCTTTGAGCTTCTCGATGACGTGGGCCGGTGCTGCCAGATCCGGATTACCCATGCCGAGATCGACAATATCGGCCCCTGCATTGCGCGCGGCCGCCTTGGCCCGATTCACCTGCTCGAAAACGTAGGGTGGCAAGCGCCGGATGCGGTGAAATTCTTCCACGTTCCCAATCTCCTGCCTGCAACGCCCGTGACGGGCGAGACTTGTGGCGGCCGATCGGCCGAGCCGGCGTGATCGCCGGAACAAGCCTGGAGAGCCGGACAGCTCCCTCCATGCCGCGGAGGGCCGTGAAAGGGCGACCGGCACGAGTTTTGCCCGTCTTAGCAACGCACGACAGTCTGCCCCAGCCCGATCCTCCCGCGCCGGATGGTAGAAAGTGAACAACTTGACTGGCGGCGGGACAGCTCGGCGAAGGCCACC
>JASHRR010000938.1 GCA_030037185.1 Xanthobacteraceae bacterium
CTCTCGATTTCAAGTCCTGCAAACGAACGTCAATTCCGGGCAGATGGCAGCGATCAAGGCTGGGCTGGAACGCACGTCAGGTCCGTTCGTGCTATGCTTGGACGGTGATGACCGCCTGCACCCGGATGCGCTTCAGTGCCATTTGGCGGCGCACCTGAACTCATCTTTTTCGGCTGGCGTCAGCGTGTGCGACGCCCAGCTCATTGACGGCGATAATACGCTTCTGCAAACGACCTACCACACCCTCTTCAAGAAGCGGACGGCTGATCCATACGCGGGAGCCAAGCCGATCCCGCGACATGCCGTCGGGACAATCAAGGACGATCAGTTGGATCTGCCGCACCCGCCAATACGGGTACAATACATCGATCGAGCATGGTACGACTGGCACAGCGTTGCCACGTCGGGCATGATGTGGCGACGCGATCTGCTCGATCTCGTGTGGCCCGCCAACATGACCGGACTGCGCATCTGCGCGGACAATTATCTCTACCTTCTGTGCCACTTGATCTCTGGCACCGTTGCAATCAACCTGCCGCTATTCGCTTATCGGCTACATCGCCAGAACAATTTCAGCAGCTACCCCGTGATCGGCGGGTATTTCTCGCTGGGGTCGCACCTTGACCATCACAGTGGAGATCAGATTGTCGCCCACCTTGTTGATAATGCCGATCGATTCACGCGCCTGATCGGCATGCAAAGGGTGATCGAGATCATCGCCGTATTCGTCAAGCGCTGGGAGCTTTACGATCACGTTAAACGCAGCAAGCCGCTGCGGCTGTGGTATGGCAACGGCAGCGAATGGCAGTTCGCGTTCAATTACGGATTTCGCTACCGCAAGCGGATATTTATCCGCAAGATATTGCGACGCTGTCTCGGTTGCGGGTGATGAGATGATTGCAGCTTGCGACTTACCAACGCGCCTGCTTATTGGTTTTTTTTAACGAGGTTGGATAAAATGCTGCCGCATCAGAACGATCTTATTGCGAACTGCCGTCGGCTGGCGAGTGCCTCCGAACCGTTTACCCGTTGCCTCAAAGCCTTGGAAACTGGCGTATTCACCGACCCTGAAGGGCGCATTGATGCGCTCGGGGTTACCAGGATCGGCCTTGGATCAGCTGCTCTGCTCGCCCATCTTTCTCAGATTTGCCCCCGCCCGTTGTCGATCGAAGTCGGCTTCGGCATGGGGTCATCGGCCGGTGATCCTGTCCGTGCGCTCGCTTGTCGCTTCGCCGTTTGAGCACATCATTTATGACCCATGGGGACTGCCGGACGGGCGGGGACAAGTAGTGCAGGCCTATTTGGAGAGCTATTTCGGTTCGCAGTTCAGGTTAAGACGCAAGCCTTCGCAAATCGGGCTTGCCCAGCTTTTGGACGAGCGCGGTCCCGGAACGGTTGGTCTCGCGTTCATTGACGGCAGTCATCACTACGAAGGCGTAATGGCCGATTTCCTGCTGGCCGACATGCTGTGCTGCGAGGGCGGCTTCATCGTGTTCGATGATGCCTGGTTTCCAGCGATCGAAACTGTTCTGTCTTATGTCGAGGCGAATCGTCCCGACTATTCGATCACGCATCTTGCCGTCGATAATACTTCGGTGCTGAAGCGGATCGGGCGCGATCAGCGCGATTGGTCGGCGTTTAAGCCATTTCCTGTGCCGGCCCGCTCAGATTGGACGCCGCTTCCACAAGAGCAGCGGAGCCGAAGAGATCATGTGTTAATCGCATAATAGGGGATAGCGGAGAGACCGCGGTGGCCTACGATTTTTCAGATGACTGGTTCACCCACAATATCTCGGTGTTTGAGAAATTCCTCGGCGATCTCAAGGGCCGGCCGTGCCGCCTGCTGGAAATCGGTTCCTACGAAGGCCGCTCGGCGATCTGGTTAACCGAGAACATCGCCATTCATCCGGCGTCGTGCATCGAGACCATCGACGTTTTCGAGAGCCCACGACTCCGGTACAATCTTGAGGCGGCCGGGCACCCTGAGAAGCTTATGTTCTATCGCGGAACATCGGCTGTGGTTCTGCGGACGCTACCCCTCGACAGCTACGACTTCGCATATATCGACGGCTGTCATTCGAGGGTGAACGTGCTGGAGGACGCAGTTCTTACCTTCCGGCTGCTCAAACCGGGAGGTGTCATGGCCTTTGATGATTATTTGAAGGCTGATAAGGACATTCTCGATCCCAACCAGGAGGGCCGACCCAAAGAGGCCATCGACGCCTTCCTCACCATTTATTCAGAAAACATTGAGCTGCTCCATCGCGGATACCAGGTGTGGGTCAGGAAGAATCGGCATGCTGGCCTCTCAAGCCGGGAACTAAGTCCTGGATAGCTCGGTACTTGCCGCCCGCCTTCGATACACAGGTTAATCGCGAGCAAGCGCTCGGTTCCGCGGCAGCGGGATTGACGCCGCGCGCGGCACGAAATGGGAAAGGTGGCCGAGGGCCGCCTTTTTTTGCGATTCAGATGCATTTCGACCCCTTTTTGTGGCAGTTGAAAAACATGTTCCCCGATACAGCATGTTTTCAAACCCGAGCCCGTCTACTCTCCCGCCGCGCGAGTGGCGTAGGAAACGCGGTGTGAAAACCGAGTGGGAGACAGCGCGACAGCGCCGATATCCAAATCGCGAATGAATCGCGTTCCAAACCCAATGAAAACGCCGGTCAATGAAACGGCGCTCACCGACAGCATCCCGACCAGGAATGGTCTACCGGTTAAGCCGGAGTGTTCGAGACCGGCTGCCTCGTTAGCACGTCGAGCCCGAACGCGCGCTGGTAAACCAATACAACACCGTGCCGTTATCGCCATCGATGGTATTGTCGAACGTCGCTTCCTTGCTGCTGGCAAGGACGAGGATGAAGGGACGATCACCAAGGCGGCTCGACATGCTGGCCGCCGCCTGGAATGCTGGCATCAGGCCGACGCGTGTCAGCTGCTTCCTCCTCGGCGTCGACGTGCTACCCGCGACAAGCGTGTCGAGCCCCGCACCGAACGCGACGTGGCCGGCGCGTAGAACGGTTTGTTGCAGTCATACAGGCACGCCGGTTGCGCACCTCGTTGATCGTCGATCCCCCTTTGGCGAATCCGCTCGATGACGCCAGACGGGCGAGAAAATCGCCGATGCCGATCGACGGTTTAGATTCGCCCTGCTGCAGGCAACCGAGAGCTGCAAGTCGAAATCGGTGGCATGCGGCGGCGGAAAATATGATCTGACACCCTCGCCAAGCTTCGCGGAGCCTGCGTCACGGCGCGGCTGAACCCGGCACGACTTTCCGGAGGATGGCGCGCTGGCCCAACCTAGGCGAGCCGATGCTGCCTGCAGCGGACTACCAGAATTCGGCGCGACGACCGGCAGCTTCGCGCCGGATCGTGCAAACGCCGGCGGCATCTCGATTTTCTACGATAGGGGTCAGAGCTGGCAGCGCAACGGTCAGCATCTCACCTTCGGGTAGTGGCTAGGAATCGGCCCATCGATCGGGCAGTACTAAGTAATGGCCGCGGTCACGCTTGGTGCGGCGGAAGTTCCTTTAGCTTCGCAACTTCATTGCTGCCGAGGCGAATTCCGTTGTGGGTGGAGGCGAGTTCAGTTACAGACTTCAGAACTCGCGCGAGTAATGGTACCCTCAATTGTTGAAGGAGGTGTCTATGGGACAGACGAGGAAAATTCCCGCGGAAGCGGTTGACCTGTACACGCGTTTCATTCACGGCGAGATCAGTCGTCGTGACTTTCTCAGTGGGGTGGAGCGTTTTGCTGTCGCTGGACTTACTGCCTCGGCGATCGTCGAGGCTTTGATGCCGAACTACGCCTTGGGGCAACAGGTCCGCAAGGACGACGAGCGCATCAAGGCGAGCTATGAAACCATTCCTTCGCCGAATGGGAACGGGTACGTCCGGGGCTATCTGGTCCGGCCGTTCAGCGCCGATTCACGCAGCGAGACGCCAGCGAAACTCCCAGCAATTCTCGTCATTCACGAGAACCGTGGACTGAATCCGCACACCGAGGATGTTGCAAGGCGGTTTGCCCTGGAGAATTTCATGGCATTTGCGCCAGATCTGCTTACGTCGGCCGGCGGTTATCCGGGCGACGACTACAAGGGCGGCCAGCTATTCGGCAAGATCGATCCTGCCAAAAGGACCCAGGATCTCGTCGCCGCTGCGCGATGGTTGAAAGCGCGCGCAGACGGCACAGGAAACATCGGCGTGACGGGCTTTTGCTATGGCGGCACGATGTCCAACACATTGTCAGTTTTGCTGGGCCCCGATCTGGCGGCAGCCGCCCCGTTCTATGGTGGCGCACCCAAGCCGGAAGATGTGCCGAAAATCAAGGCGGCCATCCTCATTCACCACGGCGCTCTCGACAAGACGTTGGCCGAGGCTTATCCGGCGCAGGAGGCCGAGCTGAAGAAAAACAAAATCCGGTACGAAGGTCACGTCTATCCGAATTCGGTTCATGGTTTCTTCAATGACGCGACGCCGGAACGCTATAACAAGGCCGCGGCCGAGCAGGCATGGACGCGCACCCTTGAGTGGTTCAACCAGTACGTACGCGGCGCATAAGAGCGCGGGATTATCAAGGATAATCTGATAGCATTGGGGTGGTTTCCGCGGTCGCACTTCATGCAGTGATGGCATCGGGACCACCCCTCGCGGCGCTTGGCTGGAGCGTTTTTTCCCGTACGGGCGGAGGCGGTTGGGGACACTTAAGGTCCCCACCCTCACTCCGCGCCCGGGCGCCATGGCACCGGTGGGCGCGTCAGGATATTGGGCACCTGGTCAGAAGAAGCCTATCCACCCTGCCGCGATGACGGCTGCGTGCTCCCGCGCCGGTCGCCGCTGCTCGTGGATACTTCTGCGATTTTGGTGCGTGTGTGCACGTCATCGGCTCCTTCTACGCGGCACGCCACCCATCCGCTCAATTCTCTCTTTCGATCCCTCCAACCCCGCGCGGGGTTGCAATGCCACAGCTGTGGCACGGTCGCCCCAGCGGTTTCGTCCAACACTTTACCGACGGCGCGGATCGCGCGGATCAGAACTTTGCGCGCAAGGGCTCTGCTACGGCCGCTCTGCTGGCAAACCCGCGGCCGATGCGGCATAGATTGTTGTAACGGCGTTCCCAGCAAATGAGCGATTAAGCCAATCAGAACAGCAGGTTGCGCCGACAAGAGTTCTTGTAACAGCGCGCCCGCGAAATCGTCCGTTTTGTCAGCAGAACCGATGAGTTACACCGATAGGGGATAGCCGACCGACCATCGGCAACGATTCCCGTCACTTTTGGACGGTTGTGTACCTTGGGGGGGGCGCCGGGGTCAGGCGGACTAGCGCTGCGGCATCGGCTTGAGGTCCGCAAGGAACTTCTTTGTGCTGGAATATTCCAGGTTCCAGTAGCGGATTAGCACCGGCAGGTTGAGAGCGATGAAGTCGCGTACTTGGCGTTCCAACGCAGGCGATATGT
>JASHRR010000939.1 GCA_030037185.1 Xanthobacteraceae bacterium
GTGCTGAAGACGCCAGCAAGCTCAGGTTGCTGATTGGCAGCGAAGATCAGACCGCGCATAGTCGCCGCGACATCTGTCGCCGATTGGCCTTGCAGCGCTTCGAGGACGTATTGAAAACCGCCGGTGCTGCCGAGTCCAAGGATTGGCGGCAGATTGAACGGGAACACGATCGCGCACCCGATGGCTGAAAGCTCGGGACGCAGACGTGCGATGATCGCACCGGCACTTTGCGCCGGATCGGTGCGCGTCTCGTAGGGTTTTAGACGGATAACGAAGAAGGCCTGGTTAGAGGACGCAATGTAGTCAATGAAGTTAAGCCCGACCACGGACAGGATGCCCTGGACCCCGGGAACCGGTCTGACGAGCGTTTCGACTTCTTTGACAATGTCCTCCGTGCGCGTGATCGAGGCCCCTTCGGGAAGGCGCATCGCGGCAAAGATGGCGCCTTGATCCTCTTCGGGGAGAAAAGTCTGCGGAAGCCGGTTGAAAAGCAACACCGAAGCAGCGGCCACGCCGGCGACGACAATGACGCCAATGATGGAAACGCGCACCAGGCGGCGAACTATGGAGACGTAGCCAAGCCGCACCCTTTCAATCCCACCCAGGACATACCGCATGGGCCCCCGGGTCGTCTGACCACGCCTCAGCAGCACGGCGCAGAGCGCCGGGCTCAACGTCAACGCATTGAACGCCGAGATGAGCATGGATACGGAAACCGCGACAGCGAACTGTCGGAACAGCTGACCGCTGATACCCGGCACGAAGGCAACTGGCACGAACACGGACAGGAGCACGAGCGTGATGGCGATGATGGGTCCAGTGATTTCGCCCATGGCCTTCTTGCAGGCAGCCGGGATCGACAGGCTCGGTTCTTCTTCGATCACGCGCTCGATGTTCTCAACCACCACGATAGCATCGTCGACGACGATGCCGATGGCGAGGACGAGCGCCAACAGCGATACGGTATTGGCCGTATAGCCGATGATCAGCATGACGGCGAAAGTGCCGACGATCGATACGGGAACCGCGATTAGCGGGATCAGTGTCGTGCGGAGCTTTCCCAGGAACAAAAATACCACCAGCGCAACGAGAATGATGGCCTCGACCAAAGTATGAATCACTTCATCGATGGTCGCGGTGACGAACACCGTGCTGTCGAAAAACACATCATAGGCAAGATCGCTCGGGAAACGTGCCGCCAGAACATCGAGCGTCTCGCGGACGTGGCGTGTCACGTCGACCGCATTGGAGCCCGGCGATTGATAGATGCCGATGGCGGCGGCGGGTGCTCCATTGAAACGGCTGTAGCGATCCTGCGTCTTCGCGCCGGTTTCGACGCGGGCGATGTCCTTGACACGGACAACCGAGCCGTCCGGGTTGGAACGCAAAACGATTTCGGCAAACTCGGGCGGTGTAGTGAGGCGCCCCTTGGTTTTGATCGTCAACTGCAACTGCTGTTCGTGCGAGATCGGCGCTGCGCCTATCCGGCCGAGAGCAGCCTGAATGTTCTGGTTTGCCACCGCCGTAATAACGTCGTTCGGCGTAAGGTCGAACTGCGCCAGGCGGTCGGGGTCGAGCCAGATGCGCAGCGAATAGTCGAGCGGACCAAACAGGCTCGCCTGTCCAACGCCTTTAATTCGCGCCAGGGCATCAAGGACGTTGATCGTGGCGTAATTGCTCAAATAGACTGCATCATAGGTATTCTTTGGCGAATAGAGATTGATCACCTGCAGGAGTGCTGCCGATTTCTTCCGAATTGTGAGCCCAGCGTGTTGCGCTTCGGCGGGTAACTGAGCGATCGCGAGGTTCGCACGGTTCTGCACATTGACAGTGTCAATGTCGGGGTCCGTGCCAAGAGCGAAGGTAACGTTGAGCGTGTAGCTGCCGTCGGCACCACTGGTGGATTGGTAATAAAGGGCATTGTCCACCCCGTTGATCTGCTGCTCGATCGGCTGCCCCACCGTCGTTTCGATCAACTCTGCGTCTGCACCGGGGTAGTTAGTGGACAGCGTGACCTGCGGTGGGACGATATCGGGAAACTGTGCGACCGGAATGACCGCGATCGCGATGACGCCACACAATGTGACGATGATAGCGATGACCACGGCGAGCCGTGGCCTATCGATGAAGATGCCTGAGAACATGGCTGTTAAAGTCCGGCGGCTGGAGTGGCTGCGACCACCTGACCTGGGCGCACCTTCTGGATTCCCTCCACGATCACGGCCTCTCCCCGCTTCACACCGTCGATCACCACCACATCCGCCCCCTGTTCGGCGCCTGTCGTTACACGGCGCTGCTCGACCTTCTTGTCGCCGTTGACGACAAGCACATAGCGCCCGGCCTGGTCCACCTGGACCGCGGCGAGCGGAACCACCAGCTCGGATTTCGGCGCCCCCCGGTCGACTGTCACGGTCACGAATCCGCCCGCAATCAGAAGACCTTGAGGATTGGGAAATTGCGCCCGTACCGCGACCGTGTCGGTAGCATTGCCAACCTGATTGTCGAGGAAGTTGCTCAGACCCGGCGCGGGGTAGACTGTGCCATCGGGAAGCTTGATGTGAACGACAACATGCGGGCTCTGGCCGCTGTCTGCGGCCAGTCTGCGTTTATATTCGAGGATATCGCGTTCGGTGGCCTGGAAGATCACATAAATCGGATCCTGGCTGACAATGGTTGCCAGGATACCGGACGATGGCCCAACCAGGTTGCCGACGGTATAATTGGCGAGCCCTATGCGGCTGTTGATTGGCGCGTGTATCTCGGTGTAGTCGAAATTGATTTTGGCTTGCTTGAGTGCCGCCTCCGCGACCAGCACATCGGCCTTTGCCGTGCCCGCATCGGCCGCGCGCTGATCGAAGGTCGATTGCGGAATGTTTTGCCCGCGGATGAGTTCCTTGCCGCGTTCTAACTGAACGGCGGCGTTGGCCTCTGTTGCCTTGGCCTTAGCCACAGCTGCCTCTTGCTGCTCGACCGCAGCCTTGTAGGTGTCCTGCTCGATCCGGAACAGCAGATCGCCACTTTTGACTATTTGGCCTTCCGTGAAAAAACGCTGTTCGATGAAGCCCGGTACTCGGGCGACGACATCGACCTTGTCGATCGCGGCAATGCGGCCGATAAAACTCGCCGTATCAATAATGTCGCGACTTACCACGGAAAAGACAGAGACCGCGGGCGCTGGCACCCCTTGCGCGTTGGCCGACGTCGTGCCGACGACACAGATCAGGCACGCCAAAGCGGCAGTCCAGCTCGAAGCCGCGATGATATCTAAGAAACCGCTTGCCAGGTATGCCGATGCCTGGATTAATCCGGGGGCGTTCCACGTTTGTTCGTGCGTAGAGGAAACGGCGCCCCGGCTCTCTGCTCGTGGCAGCCGTAGTGAAACGCCAGACTGGCCTTCGGCAAATCTAGTCAAGAAATCCCTCACCGAACATTGGCAATCCGCTCTTTGAATCTGCTTGTGAGACTTCGTCTTGAATCACGTCCCAATGCTCAGCGAGAACGCCGTCTTCGATTCTGAGAATATCCGCCGCGATCCAGTTGCGCGGTCGATCGTGCCCGGAAAAGCGGCCGTGGACAATCACGTAGTTGCCTTCGGCGAGGATGAGACCGGGCTCGTATTTCAAGAGCACAGGAAGCGCCCTGACTAAATTGAACAGACCGTCACGACCGGGAGGGATGTGCGGGCTGTGTTGGATGTAGTTTGGCGACCAATACTGCCGGGCTGCCGAATAGTCGCGCTTGTTGAAGAGCGTGTCGAA
>JASHRR010000940.1 GCA_030037185.1 Xanthobacteraceae bacterium
GAGCAAGACATTCTCTTTAGCTTCTGTGCACGTATACATATAGTCAGTTCCCCTATAGATAAGACATCTAGGTAACAGTTAAATTTAATGTAAGTCACTTTGACATAGACCCTCGAGTATGCTCCGATGGAGCTTGGTGTGGAGTACGCCTCTCACCGTCTTCACAGGTTACGCCTACATTCTCCAACTCCAGATACTTCCAGGTTAAGCCCTGGAGGTGTCTTTATCTTTAGTCCGTTCCAGAGTGGCTCCTTAAGCTGTATCACCATGCCGTGGCTGGCAACCCCGCTTGGGTGAATGGCCGGAATTTGTGTGCCCAAAATGCAGAATGAATTGCTCCGGAAATCGGCGGTACCGATTGCTGACGAGCCGGATTTGTGAGCAAGCGAGGGAGCACTCGAGACTGCTTAAGATTGGGTTTTCGCGTTGCCTGCAAGGGCGTCTGGGACGCGCTTCCGTCACCATGGCGCCGGACTTGTACGGGAATCTGTTCCCCCAAGTCGATCACGGCGCCGAGCCAGCGACCGCAGCAGCCCACCTGTTCGTCACCTGAACGCTTCAAAATACCCATGGAGGGTATAATATGCGACAGAGAATGCGACATGGTGCAAATTTCAGTATCCGTTTTTTGGATTGAACAAGGTCGCGCTGCGATCAACTTGATGGACGGTCGTCGCCGTGCCTTCCCCACCCCCAAGGCGGGCAGTTATTAATGTGGTTGCCACGACTCGCCTCTACCTGCTTGCGGGGAAAGGGAGCACCGAGTGGGCCGGCCTACATGCGATTGCCCTGCTGCAGGCGGTGGGGTAAGGAAAGGACGGCGGTCCCTTCACCGATAACGGAAAAGAGCCGCAAATTCGGATGCGGTGATCGCGTAAAGTGTGAGTGGAGAAAAACAGATGGTTGGCAGCAAACGAATTGCAGCGTGCCGGTCTATCCGATCGCTGTCGAATAATCGAACGCAGCGTCTGATCTCGGCCACCCTCGCGGCGCTGGGGATTTGTGCCGCGGCGGCCGCCACCGTGCAGCAATCGCGAGCGCAGGAGCCGGAAGAAGAATATGGTGAATTCCTCGCTCGGCCGGCGGAATTGGCATCCCTTCCGGTCAACGATATTTTCAAATCGCTCCGTCTCACCCAAGGGGCGATGCTGCTCGGCAAGAAAGTGTACGAGAAAAATTGCGCCGCGTGTCACGGCGCCGACCTCAAAGGAATTCCCGATCAGCATGCGCCTGATCTGACCGACGCCGAATGGCGTTTCTCCGGCGATGACCTGGCGTCGGGCGGCAACGTCAAATTCCCGTCCGATGTCGAATGGACGGTGCGTTACGGCATCCGCTCCGACAACCCGAATGCGCGCGGGTTGGAGGCCGATATGCTGGCTTTCGATCCAAAATATCGCACCGAAGACGACACGAAGGAATTCGGAGACAAGGCGTTTCTGACACCCGATGAGATCGAGGACGTCGTTGAATATGTCCTCCAGATCAGCGGTCGGCAGGCGGATGCGGCCCGCGCCGCGCGCGGTGATGTTTTATTCCACGACGGCTCGAAGGGCAATTGCTTCGACTGCCACGGCGCCGACGGGACCGGATACGACCCGATCGGTTCGACCAACCTCACCCGGCCGGACTTATATCTCTGGGGCTCGGACCGCGGGTCGATCCATGAGTCGATCGTTAAAGGGCGCCGTGCTTTCATGCCCGCGTTCGAAGGCACTCTGAAGCCCGAAGAGATCAAAGCCGTGTCGGTCTTCGTGTTCTCTCAAGCGAGAAGGTAATCCCGCTGCACTCCGCGAGCCACATGCGCTCATGTTTGTGAGTGCGTGGCGCGCGCAGCGGCGAGCCCGGAATCGATAACCCCGCCCGGCGATTATGGATTGCGGGTTCTCCGGGCGGTTTCAGCATGACTGTGGAGGACGGCGCACAACTTTCCACTAACTCAGGCTACCAGCAGTGGCCTGTGTCGGAAGCTGTCAGTGCGGGCAACTCAGATATCGAGCGGAGCAACCGGGACCGCTCAACCGTTCTGCTATTGCTGCATGTCCCAGAAGGGGTCCGGCGTCCCTTCCTGTTCGTCCGATTTCCGGCCGATCAGATCCAGTGATCGAGACCATCCGGTCGAGCGCGACCAGGAGGTCGGGGTCGGGCATTTCGAAGGCCGCGGCTGGCGGTCGATCTTGCGCAGGGCATTGCGCAGGGTCGTGCAGTCGGCCGTGTTCCGGAAATAGCGCCAGCGGGCGGTGCCGGCGGCTGCCGTCATCAAAGGCTTCAATCAGGCGGTGCCAAGGCTTGAACTGGCCGTCATTGATCTCGCCGAGATACAACCTGCCGCTGGACCACCTTGCCACCGGCGCAGCGCTTGTTCTCGACGATATTCCAGTAACGAATGCTCTTTGCCGTCTTTGAAGGTCGGTTGTATCGCAGGAACATGACGCGGATGAGCGGATGACGTAGATTGATGATTGATTCGCATCAACGAGAAAAGGTACTGGGTCTACACGGCAGGCGATTTGCGATTGAGTACCGTTGATTCGACTCGCGTTTTCAGGCTAGCACGCGTCGAAAACGGAGTTGCCCACCGCGAGTTGGTAAGTGGAGCTGTACCTGCACCGTGGAGTTATGGTCCTATTGATCGTGCGGAGTTTACGCACAGTGATAGTGCTCCTGCGCTGGCCCGCCAAGGTGCCGTCGGTGCTATGCGTCAAGGTGCTCAATAATAGCTACACCTTAACGCTCTGGAACGGACTGAAGAAAAAGACATCTCCGTAACCTGGCCCAACAGGCCGCCGAATACCGCTGGGTCTACGGCCTCGAAAGGATCGGCCCCGCGGTTCGGCCTGCGGCGAAGCGATACAGTATGATGAGGTCGCTGCGCACGCGGCGCACCGCGAGGTAGACGCCGGTGGCGCTCACTGCGGCGCCGTCGAGCATCAGCGCGATCAGGACCATGGCCCACGCCGGCCGCACCCGCACCCAAGCGGCGAAGTCGAGCCGATGGATGGCGTCGAACAGCATGCCAGCGCCGGTTTTTGTCGACGCGTGCCAGCAGGGCGCCGGTGGTCGGATCGAGATAGTACCTCGTGCTCTCCGCATCATTGAGGATGATGCGATAGACTGGCAGCCTGCCGCCCTGGCCGATGAAATAAGTGTCAGGGTCGTTCATCAACCGTTGCTCTTTGATGCCGTTCGTTCCGGCAAGCCGCGTCGCCGCAGCGGTCAGCTCCGCATCGCTCAAAGGAGCCGGATTTCCGGCAGCGTCCAGTCTCATGACGGTGCCATCCGCTTGGGTGGCCAGCCAGTAAAGATCGCCGGCGTAACGCGATAGCGACACGTGCACGGCATTGACCGCGTGGGCTTGCAGGGATCGACCGAGGCTGTCACTGCCGTCGAGCGCGGTGCCGAACCCTCAAGCCCGTCCCCGTTCGCCGGCCGCGCCGCGGCTGTCGAGAAAGTCCCAGGGATTCATCGAGACCAGGCCGCTTGCCACGAAGGCGAATGCGGTAATTGTGTTTCCTCGCTCCCCCTGATAGCGACCAGGTAGGCCTGCAAGGGTCCGTTCCCGTTAACTCGGGTTAGATCGCGATTTGATATCACAACATCTTGCGCGAATGTTGTCCAATGAAGACGTGGCAGTTTGTCACCGTTTGCGGCGTTGCGATGAGACGCGAAATGATCCTTCGGGGAAGTCGAGAAATTATTAGTATCATGGATTATACTATAATGCGGTTGTCCCCAATCCTGGCGCTGCGCACGCAGAGAGGTCGGGCACTGATATTCGCCTCCGTGCTGACCTTGACGATCTGGCTCGCCAAGACTCTGGAGTTTTTCGGTGTCAGGCGCCGCCTCAACAGTGCGCAACGTTCGCTCAGCGCAGCCCTTTGGCTCGCCGACGCCGCCCCGACGGCGGCGGGAGCAAGTCCCGACGTCGCGCTTCTGATCCGCGCCGTGGAAGCCGAACTCGCCCACTCCTCCGATCGCCGCGATATCGAAGGCATCGGCGCGGTTCGGACGCGTCGAGGCCGGCGTCGGCCGCAAGATGATGCGGGCGACCGGAATTCTCGCGACCATCGGGGCGACCGCGCCGTACGTCGGCCTGTTCGGCACCGTCTGGGGCATCATGAACATCTTCATCGGCATTTCAAAGCTGGGCACGACCAACCTTGCAGTTGTGGCGCCGGGCATTGCCGAAGCGCCCCTTGCGTGGCCGCATTCGGGCTTGCGGCCGCCATCCCGGCGGTGGTGATCTAGAATATGTTTGCCCGGCGATCGCCAACTATTGCGCGCTCTACGCCGACGCCGGCGTCGAGATCCTGACCCTCGTAAGCCGGACCTCAGTCAGCCACCCGCCGCGCGGCACGACACGTTCGATGCCAGGAGGCGCCCCATAGTAGTGCCGATGGCGGAGCAGCCGCCATGAGCATCCGTCTCGACCACGGCGAAGATTCACTTGACGTTGTTCAGGAGATCAACGCGACGCTGTTCATCGATGTCATGCTAGTTCATCATTTTCATGATCGCGGCGCCGCTGGCTACAGTCGACGTGGCGGTTCAGCTTCCGACTTCCAATGTGGACCCCCCCGACCACGCTCGGATGAGCCAATCTTTCTGACCATCTGTCCGATCGCGCTGCCTTGCCTTGCTTTGCAGTGGTGGTGGCGGCTCACGGCCTTGGCGACATGGCGATCGTGGACAACGCACAGGGCGCCGACAAAGGGGTCAACATCTTCTCTTGCGGTCGCCAACGAACTCTCTGGGCGAATGCAACTAGCTTCTCTTCTTTTATGTCGAGCGCAGGCCTTCAGGCCGCGTCGCGGCAACGGAGCGTGGGCTCGTTCAAGAGACATTTGCGGCGGGACGCCCAGATCTCCACCTCACCCCTCGCCGTCAGTCTCGTCGTGATTGTGATCTGCTCGAACTTCGTGGCGCCGATCGAGTCTGCCGAGCACTCGAACTGGCCGACCGGATTGGTTTGGTCCGATTGTTCTGTCTGTACCAAGTCGTGTGAGATATTCCGAGTTTCCCTATGGTCGGTATACGCTGGTGTTGTACTTCCGCGTCTCGTAAGCATCGGTCGCCTCCTTCCGGCATTTCACGCAGCAATAACTTTGCCGCCGTCCGGTAGGCTCGTAGGACTTCCTACATTCGGGGTTTTCGCAAATTTTCGTGGTCATGATCATTTCGATTACGCTGTTCGCCTGACTGCCTGACTGGTAAGCCGCCGCACCGTGGCCTTCAGCCTCCCAATCTTCAGCAGCCGCTTTGTCCTCTCCCGCCCATAGTCCTTGTCCCAACGCGCGAAGTCCTTTTCCGCATTCGTTAGGCGGGTGAGGGCCGCTTTCAAAACACGGGCGTCTATGCCTGCGTGTCTGAGCGGAGTCTGTTCACGGACATATATCCCTTCCTCTTCCGGCGATAAGTTGGCGGAGCGAACCATCATCCTTGCGCACTCCTATTGACATAACGATATCCTGTGAAGCTGGAAAAAGCATCCGAACAACGTCAGGTTTCGACAAAATCACGATCCACCTGCCAACTGCGTGATATTACGGCGCTCGGCATCATCAGGGACCACCGATTTTCAATGACAATTTCGGCCCTTGGGCCCCCGCCCACTGCACGGCAACGGACTATTTTTGATGCGGTGCCTCGCGGCACGTCGATCGCGTTGTCGACACCTGCTGGGTCGGCAGCTCATCCAACGATAGCTTCCGTGCCCAGCTGATGTTAGTGACGGCAGACTTGGGGGACGAGCAATGAGTTGCTGCTCCGCAGTAACGCGTATTGCTCAACCTACCCACTGTAAGGACGGTGACTCGCCGAATCCCCGCGAGGGAATCCGAGGGGAGCCACCGGCTTAGGCGGCTATGTCAGCCTCCAGGGGAGGACCGCGGGCGCCAAATGGAAGGTGGTCAGGCGAGGCAGGGTGACTGGCCGTCAATAACCATGACGATGTCTTGACGAATGAACGCAGCGCTAGAATGATTGGCACAACCAGCAGAACAAGCGTGCTGGCGAGGCTGATGTTTGCGTGATGGCGCAGAAGTCGATCGCAAGGCCGTTCGAATCTTTCGCGGTGGCGACGGCGGACCGGCGGGTGGCGTTGCCGGTTTCGAGCGCCGCAAACGCTAACGAACCGGCATGAAAGTGGCCGAACGACAACATAAGCCGGCAGGCCAGCGCAAACAACGCTAACCACGCAACCCGCCGCATCCCCCCGACACAACCGAGCTCCACCAGGAGTCGACCGGAACCAACCCATCCGCCACACCCCGCTGAGTCGCAAACAGTAACGGATGACTCGCAGATAGTAACAGAAAGCGGTCGGCACTCAAGTTCGATTCAATATGGAATTACTGAATTACTACCATCCTAGCCTAGAATTCTCTCACTATCTTCGCGCGACGGTTTGCTAACGTTTTCAGGGGCGCGCTTGCCCAGGAAAAAATCCCAGCGCTCGGTCGACCTGACGCCACCAACTGTAGAGCATATAATATACAATACCATACTATTTCATCCGCTGCGGCCCCATCTCGCCGTCTTTGAGCCGATTACTATGAGGTTATCAAGCAGCTTCGTGGGCTGGCCCAGTTCATGTCGGCTATCAGTTCTGGCCACGGCTTGGGCTTGACCAGATTCTGCGAGACTGCGGCCTGTCTTCGGTGGTGTGCCTCCAGTCCAAGGCTGTGTGCCCCTGCGCCGCCTTGCGTTATCGTTCTCGAAGAGAGTGACATGGCGCATCTATTAAGGGGGAGGCGCCAGGCAGTGTTTCCCATCGCCGGAAAGCTGAGTTCTGTCCGGGGTGCCGAAGTCCCAGAGGAGCGGCTGCGCGCGGTGCTCTATTTGCGGGTGGAGGCGGGCTTCTCCAGCGGATACCAGAATGTCTGATGGCAACTCTCGCAAACATTCTCCATTCGACCACCGATGTTTTCTAGTAAGGGGATGTTTTGAGACTCACTAGTCCGCAACGCTTCTAAACCAAGACCCTGCAGTGCCTTAGCAAAGGCATCGAAACTCTTTCGTTCCTTCTTTATAAGCGCGGTTATCTCGGCGGGCTCTAGCTCGACGCCCGGGGCGTCTGATTTGGTTCCGGCCGGAGCCCCTTCGCGACCCGGCATCATCAGCAGGTTTGCCCCCTCGATCATCCGAACAGCCGCATGACGCACATTGCGCCACTCCTCTGGCGTTTTCGGAGACAAATCGTGAATGCCTTGTTTATCGACAATCGCTCCTGCCGCTCCCCAAAGTACGTCCGCGGATGGATCGATGATCGATGCCATTACATCTTTGATAGAGGTGCGGACTTGCGGATCGCCCTTTGCGGTTTTCTGTTGAGCGATGGCGAGCGAAGATGCGGATACCGCGATTGCTCCCAAGGCCGCCGAGCACAAGGCGGCCGCTATGTGCCTTCTCATTCGCTATCTCCTTCAACAGACCAAGTCAATCATAGCGCCTGCGCGCTTGCTCGAAAACAGGGCTGCGCGCTGTCCATCGCCCTCAAGGATCACCCGCGAAGGCTCGCGGCGTCACCGTGCGAGGGAGCCGCCGCCGCAGTTCCCAATGATCTCCTCGGTTAAATCAGGCCGAACGAGAACGTCGCGCGGAGCCCCCAAGTCTGTAGCAGCGAATTTCGATATGGTCGACATTGAGGTTCGAGCGCACGTACCGGAAATAGTTTAGTCCCCCTATCTGTCGAGGCATCCTTGAGCAAGCGGGCGAAAGGGGAATTATCCGAAACGAAATGCACGGCAGACCGCATGAGAACGTGATATCTCTTGCCGGGAGTAGCCAGCGCGAGGAGGGGAGGCGGGGTGGAACGGGCGTATTGTGGGGACTTCTTATTCCCGGAACTCGCACCGCCCGGACCCACGCCCGCGGCAAGTTCGCCGATCCCTTCTCAGGCTACACCTCGGGGTTGGCGCTGCGGTCGTCGTCTACATCTTTTGATGAACCTCAGCGGCTGCGTCATTCTCTTCGAAGACGAACTGTACCGCTTCTCCTCCCCCGATCCAGCGCTGACCAAGCATCTTGCGGGGGCTGTATGCCATTCACTCAGGGTCGGCCGGCGGATGGTTCACCAAAACCTTGTGGGCCGCCTCCGGCCTTCTCACCTCGCTCCTCGCCGTAACGGGAGTGACGGACTGCGCCGGAGAGCGCCCAAACCCTTGATTGATTAATGAGCAGTCGCTAAATCTTCGGACCGCCGTCGTTATCGTCACCTGACGGCATTTTCTTGCCACCTGGAAGTTCGACCGAGCGCGCCGTCCCCGTGAACGGCTCCGACTTGGCGCGATACCCGCGCACGGTGATCTGGTCGCCCTCCTTTAGCATGCTCTTGGTCCACCCTTTTTTCTCGAGCATGGCAGGACTTGCCGCTTCGAGGCTCCAATCCCTCGTCCGTCCGCTTGGATCCTGGACCGCAACGTGGAAGACGACATGGGGCTCGTTCCAGTCGACCTTCGTCACCTTTCCGGTCAGATTTAAAGGTGCGCTAGCGTCGAATTCGGACGCGAATGGGTCATGTGCAAACGCGGGGGCCGTTAGGATGAGAAGCCCGACGCCGCAAAACTGGCGATTTTCATGACCTAATCTCCTTGAGGAACGCGCGAACACGCAACCAGAAACCAACTCGGAAATCGGAATACGGTTCCGGGTACAGGTCTTGCAATCAGAAGTTGTTGCTCGCGTTGTCTTCACGGGATTGCCTGTCAACCCTGAGAAGACGATGGGATCGGAGGCGGCATCAATATTTGGGAGGCGCTGCCGCCCGACCGAACACCGTTCCATCGGGAAGGGTGATATCGAGAAATTGACCACCATTTGTCCCATCACGTAGCGGGCGGACCGTCGCAGTAACGGCCATCCCGGGGGTGAGTGTCCTTGGCTGCCAACCCTCCCGCGCCAAGCCGCTCGATCCGTTCATTTCAATTGCCCACTCCTCGGGACGCCCCTTTCTGTCAACCGTCAACATGATCCACGCATGAGGGCTCGTCCACTGGAACTCCTTGACGGTCCCTTCCAACGTCACCTCCCTCCCAGAATCGAACCTTGCAAACGCATGGTGCGCCTGCGCGGTGATCGTGGACGCTCCAACAATGATGCCAGCGAGAACTAGCGCTTTGATTGTCATTGCTGTCTCCGCGCAAAGTTCCTATTGG
>JASHRR010000941.1 GCA_030037185.1 Xanthobacteraceae bacterium
ATCACCACGTTGCCGCGGAACATGACTTCGCCAAGCGTCTCGCCATCGCGCGGCACCCGCAGCATGGTCTGCGGATCGAGCACGTCGAGCGCTTCGAGCACCGGATAGGCGACGCCCTGGCGGGCCTTCTTGGCCGCCTGCTCGGAAGACGGCAGCGCGTCCCACTCGCGGTGCCAGTCGTTGACGCTCGCCGGTCCGTAGGTCTCGGTGAGGCCATAGACGTGGGTGACGTTGAAGCCCGCGGCCTTCATCGCCGCCAGCACCGCTTCCGGCGGCGGCGCCGCGGCGGTGACGAACTCGACCATGTGCGGCAGCGGCTTTTTTTCGTGCTCGGCGGCGTTGAGCAGGGTCGCCATCACGATCGGCGCGCCGCACAGATGCGTCACCTTATGGCGGGCGATGGCGTTGTACATCGGGGCGGCACGCACCTGCCGCAGGCATACGTGGACGCCAGCGACGATCGAGATCGTCCAGGGAAAGCACCAGCCGTTGCAGTGAAACATCGGCAGCGCCCACAGATAGACCGGATGCCGGCCCATCGCGCAGGTGAGCACATTGCCGATCGCCAGCAAGTAGGCGCCGCGATGGTGATAGACCACGCCCTTGGGATCGCCGGTGGTGCCGGAGGTGTAGTTGAGCGCGATGGCGTCCCATTCGTCGACTGGCATGGACCAGGCGAAATCGGCGTCGCCCTGCTGAAGAAAGTCTTCATATTCCACGTCGCTCAGCCGCTCGCCCGCGCCGGAATATTCCGGATCATCGTAGTCGATCACCCGTGGTTTGACCTTGGCAAGCACCAACGCATCCTTGATGACCTTCGAATACTCCCGATCGGTGATCAGAACCTTGGTCTCGGCGTGATCGAGCGTGAAGGCCAGGATGGCAGCATCGAGCCGGGTATTGAGTGTGTTGAGAACCGCGCCCGTCATGGCGACGCCATAGTGGGCGTCGAGCATTGCCGGCGTATTGGCAAGCATCACCGACACGGTGTCGCCGCGTGAGATCCCATGTCTGGCGAGCGCCGAGGCGAGCCGTCGGGTGCGGACGTAGAACTCTGCATAGGTAAAGCGGCGAGCACCATGCACGATCGCCGGGCGCTGCGGAAACACGGCCGCGGCGCGGTCCAGAAACGACAGCGGCGTCAGCGGCTGAAAGTTCGCCGGATTGCGGTCAAGACCCACATCGTAGATGGTGCTGGTCATCAATGCGACCTCCCCGAATAATTGCTGCCGGGCGGGCGGGCCGCCCACGGACCCCAACCGTCGCCGAGCCAGTTCGCGAGCAGGAGCGCCGCCAGTATCCAAATGCCGATCACCGCGAAGGCCCCAGCGCGGCTGACCGGCCGCTCTGCGGTCGCGCTCGCCGCCGCCTGATGCTCTGCAAGAACATCAGCCGGGATGAGGTGCAGCACCAGCATCAGCCCCAGCGGCACCAGGACGAGGTCGTCGAGATAGCCGAGCACCGGGACAAAGTCCGGGATGAGATCGATCGGCGACAGCGCATAGGCGACAACGCACGCGCCCACGACCTTAGCATACCACGGCACCCGGGGATCGCGCAGGGCGCGTGCGATTGCCATCACGTCCCGCTTGAGACCCCGCACGCGCGCTTGCCACGTCATCGTCTGCCCGTCCCGCCAAGGGGAAACCAGCAAGCATCGAAGCGGTACCCCGCGGCCTCGCTTCGTCTTTCGCAGAAGCCATCGCAACGGCCGGATTCTGGAAAGTTCGTTGGACCTTACTACAATTCAAGCTCGACCCCTATCAAAGCGCGTCCCACCGGCGACACCAAGCCTGCCGTGGAACGGATGCCTTGTTGGGAGTGACCCGCGCTGCGCGGCACGCCCCGGCAAAAGCCGGTGCAAGGGAGGTTCAAATGAGCACAGCTTCGCTATCTCAGCCGCAGGCCGGCAACAGCCGCTATCAGGAGGTGTATGCCCGCGCTCACCGCGACCCGGTCGGCTTCTGGGCCGAGGCCGCGGCGGACATCGATTGGTATGAACCGCCCGCCAAGGTTTTCGATCCCGCGATGGGCGTCTATGGCCGCTGGTTCGTGGGCGCCACCTGCAACAGTTGCTTCAATGCCGTCGACCGCCATGTCGGGCGCGGGCGCGGCGGGCAAAGCGCCATCATCTACGATTCGCCGGTCACCGGCGCAAAGCGTTCCATCAGCTATCGGGAGTTGCTCGCCGAAACCTGCACCCTGGCCGCCATTCTGCGGCAGTTCGGCGTCGGCAAGGGCGATCGCGTCATTATTTACATGCCGATGGTTCCCGAAGCGGTGATCGCCATGCTGGCCTGCGCCCGCCTTGGGGCGATCCATTCGGTCGTGTTCGGCGGCTTTGCGGCGAACGAATTGGCAACCCGAATCGACGATGCCAGGCCGAAGCTGATCCTCGCAGCGAGCTGCGGCATCGAGCCCGGCCGCGTCGTTCGCTATAAACCCCTGCTCGATGAAGCGATCGGGCTCGCAACCGCCAAGCCCGAGGCCTGCCTGATCCTGCAGCGGCCGCAGGCCGACGCAGACCTTATTCCCGGGCGTGATCATGACTGGGCGAGCCTGCGCGAGGCCGCCGTCAACACCGGCAAGAGCGCTGACTGTGTGCCGGTCAGCGCCCTCGATCCGCTCTACATCCTTTACACCTCCGGCACCACCGCCAAGCCCAAGGGCATCGTGCGCGACAACGGCGGCCATATGGTCGCCCTGAAATGGTCGATGCAAAATCTCTATGGCGTCAACCCCGGCGAGGTGTGGTGGTCGGCCTCCGATGTCGGCTGGGTGGTGGGCCACAGCTATATCGTCTATGCGCCGCTGTTGCATGGCTGTACATCGATCCTCTACGAGGGCAAGCCGGTCGCAACGCCCGATGCCGGCGCGTTCTGGCGCGTGATTGCCGAGCACGGCGCGGTCGCGCTGTTCACCGCGCCGACCGCATTCCGGGCCATCAAGAAAGAGGACCCGCAGGCGAGGCATCTCGCCCGCTATGACCTGGCGAAGTTCCGCGCCCTGTTCCTCGCCGGTGAGCGCGCCGACCCGGACACGGTGAAATGGGCGGAGGACATCCTCAAGGTGCCGGTCATCGATCATTGGTGGCAGACCGAAACCGGCTGGGCAATCGCCGGCAATCCGATCGGCCTTGGCCAGCTCCCCGTCAAGCGCGGGTCGCCCACGGTAGCGATGCCGGGCTATGACGTGCGCGTCGTCGATGAAGGCGGCCGGGAAGTGGCCCCTAACCGCATGGGCTCGATTGTGGTCAAGCTGCCGCTGCCGCCCGCCTGCCTGACGACCCTCTGGCAGCATGATCAGCGCATGCGCGAGAGCTATCTCGCCGAGTTTCCGGGCTACTACAAGACCGCTGACGCCGGCTTTAAGGACGAAGACGGGTATCTCTACGTCATGGGCCGCACCGACGACATCATCAATGTCGCCGGCCACCGGCTTTCAACCGGCGGCATGGAGGAGGTGCTCGCCTCGCACCCGGACGTCGCCGAATGCGCCGTGATCGGGGTAAAGCACGAACTTAAGGGCGAGGCGCCGTGCGGCTTCATTGTGCTCAAGGCCGGCGTCAACCGGCCATCCGCCGAGATCGAAAAGGAGGTCGTCGCGTTGGTGCGCGAGAAGATCGGCCCAGTGGCGGTGTTTAGACTGGTCATCACCGTCGGGCGGCTGCCGAAGACGCGATCCGGCAAGATCTTGCGCGGCACCATG
>JASHRR010000942.1 GCA_030037185.1 Xanthobacteraceae bacterium
GCACGGCCGGTTCGACTATCGTCAACAGCCTGATGATTTCAGCCTTGTGTTGCTTGAGCGCATCGAGGATTGTCGTTGGTGGTACGGCGGCGGCTTCAAGCAGCAAGCGATCGCCGGCCACTGTGATATGCACGCCGGCGCGTGTGGCGGCCCCAGGACATGCAGGTGTTCTGCACGGTCAGCGCGGAACGATTCGACGTGCTCGCTTGGCTTGCGGCGACGTAGGCGACCGATCGTCGAGCGTGTCGGGCAACCTCCCGATCATTGCGATGGCGTAACGGCAATTCCCAACGATGACACCATGCGACAAGGGCAAGCCAATACACCGGAGCCCGCCCGGCCGCCTGTGGCGGAGCCTGAACCGAAGGCAAAGCCTGGCTGGAAAGGCGAACTGTGAGCAGCGCGGGCGACGCCGGCGGAGGCTGAATCGACCGGCGCAGAGGCATTTCCTTTAGTCAGGGGGGTGAAAACGTCACAACGTCACAATCGCTGCGCTGCAAGGGTTTCTGCGATTTTAAAAACGTCACAAGCTGATCTGTTGTGACGTTTTGAAAAGCGTCACAGTGCCCGTCGTTATTGGCTTGTGACGTTGTGACGTTTTCAGGGGGGAGGTAGCACGCAAAGGCCTCCTCGAAGGCCGTCTTGTAGTAGCCCTTCGCGGTGCGGGTCTCGGAAAGCCGAATCGTTCCCGAATTAATGTTGAAGCGTCCCAGCATCCGCGCCAGCTGCGTTTTTGACAGCGGCTTGCCGCGGCTGAATTCCGACCATGGGCGCTCTTCTAAACCGTTTAGGTGCGCGACAAGCTCCTCGCTCGACAGGCGATCCGTCTTCTTTTCGACGAACGCCCCTTGAGAGTCGGAAAGCAACCTGACGCCCCTCGATTGATCTGCATGGACCTTATTCGGCGCCCCCGCGATTTTTGCGCACCCGCGCCGGCCACTCGCCTCCCGCCAGATCGGCAACGGCGTACAGTGGGCGCCAATTGTCGGCGACGCGGTTCTGAAGTCCCGTCGTGTCCGGATCGGCGCTCCTCAACCGCGTCTCGTTGTCGGCGCAAAAAATGGCGCGCTGGGGCGGCGGGTGCCCAGGCGGAAAACTGGCGTGGTTCGTGATCGTCACCGACAGTGCGGACAACTGTCCCACCTTTGCGGTGGCCGGCATTCAGAATGCCCCGCAGCTCATCGTTGTTTTGCAGAAAGGTGTCCGCCTCATCGATGAGTAGCGTGGGGCGTCCCGCCTCGATGGTGCGGAAGATCGCGGCGGTCGTTGCATTGGCCGTGAACAACGCCCGTGCAACGAGACAGCCAGTGGGATTATCCGGCGGTAATTCGCACTTGCCCAATGCCCACTTGCTGATCGTGTCGTGGCATATCTTCAGATCTCTCGCCATCGGCACGATCCAATGTTCGCCGTAAAGTAGCTGGCCGATGCCGATTGGATCGTTCCCGCTGCACCGCGACCCTGGCGGGCGGACCTTGATCCAGACCGGACATCGCCCGTTCTCGGCTATGTGTTAGTTGAGCAGGATGCCTCGGTGTCGCGCAGCAGGCGCGCCAACCTTGCGGTCAAAAAAGCGCAGATTGCGCGGCTCCTCCTCCTCGCCCGTGAGGCCGTCAGGCCGGAGCACAGCCGCCTCGCCGTCAATCGTGAAGCTCTTGGCCTTTTCCCGTGGCAGTCTCCGGGGCCACGCATTTGCCTTGCGGCTATAGCGCCACACGCGGCACCATCCTGGCGACGATCATCCGGTAGCCGTCATGCTTGATTTGATAAACCGCAACCTGCTTGCGGTATTTCAGCGATTGCAGCGATCGTTTTTCTTCCGAACGAGGAGCACTCAAACCGGACAGGTCCCTAGCAGCGAGCTATCCGGAATCAAAGGTCGTTGATTCTCGATGCGAGACTGTCGAGTATCGTAGATGTCGGCCAGCCCTTTGGCCTGCTGGGAGGAAGACCATGGCGGAATCGCTCGAGCTTAGCGCACTCAAGAAGGTCAATCGCCGTCTATTGCCGGTGGCGATGGTGCTCTTCTTCATGAGCCTGCTCGATCGCACGAACATCAGCTTTGCCGCCCTTGACATGAACAAGGATTTAGGGCTTTCGCTTAACCAGTACGGCGTTGCTGCGAGCATATTTTATGTAGGTTACTTCCTCTTCGAAATTCCAAGCAACTTCGTGCTGCAGAGAGTGGGTGCGAGAATTTGGCTGTCGCGGATCATGGTGACCTGGGGTGTGGTCGTCATCGCTAACGCGTTCGTCGGAAGCGGGACGTCGCTCTATACCGTCCGCTTTCTTCTCGGCGTAGCGGAGGCGGGGCTCCTGCCAGGCCTCCTGTTGTATCTTGCCCAGTGGCTTCCGGCTCATCAGCGCGGTCTCGCTTTCGGGACGCTGTTATCAACGACGGCGATCGCATACGCTGCCGGTGGTCCTTTCACGACTTGGCTCATGACTTTTTCTGCCTTTGGCCTCAAGGGTTGGCAGACGATGTACATCGCCCAAGGGATATTGACGATCGGCATCGGCGCCGCTGCCTTCTTTCTGCTGCCCGGATATATCGCGGACGCAAAATGGTTGGCTCCGCAAGAGAAGGCTTGGTTGCGAGGACGGCTCGAGCACGAAGAAACCCGAAAGAAGGCCATCGGAGCGACGACGGTTCGCCAAGGGTTTCTAGATCGTCGCGTCCTGATGACAACCGCAACCTGCTTCTTTCTGGTGTGCGCGAACTTCGGCACCGTACTTTTCCTGCCGCAGATCCTGAAGTCGGCTTTTCCCGCATTGACCAACGTTCAGATCAGCCTTCTCATTTCCCTTGCATTCGTTTTCGGCGGTGTCGCCGGCATTGTCTGCGGACTCCATTCGGATGCGACCGGCGAGCGAAAGTGGCACATGGCCGCAAGCGCTGCGGTCGCGACAGTCGGCTATGCGTACGCCGCTTTTGCCGGCACGCCGGTTCTCCAATTCGTTGGCATATGCGTCGGCGTCCTTGGCATTTGGTCGATTTTTGGTGTTTTCTGGGCCCATGCCGGCGATCTGCTTGGGGGCGCTGCAGCAGCCGGTGGATTGGCCTTCATCAACAGCTTGGGCTCGCTTGGCGGAGTCGTGGCCCCGAATGTGCTTGCCTACGCGAAAGCAGTGAGCGGGTCGTTCGGCGGCAGCCTTGCTGCCCTTTCCACGTTCGCCCTGGTGACAGGACTTCTTGCCGCTTCGTTGAGGAAGATTGCCCGTCCATGAGAATTCGAGGGCCGGAATGGTACGCTTCGAAGCACGAACCCTAAAACATGATTGGTCGCGGCGTTGATGGGCCGATCAAATATCTCGATGGGCGCTTTCTGCAATCCGCGGATGACCCGCCGCTGCGCCTTTCCCGGCACCTCGAGGAATTCCTCGGCCGGGCGCCAAGGGTACCTTTAACGCGGGATCGCCTTTGTTTGTTGCGAGGTATGCCGTCAGGGCGCGATGCCTCGGGCCCGTTTCATAGAACAGGCGGCCCCCTGGGAAATCGTTGACACTCCCCATGCGCAAAAGCATGCCGCGCGCCCTGCGGTGACTGCGTGAAGAGCCCGTTGCAATTCTCGGACTTGGCCTGTAGCCGCGTAATTTTTTCGCGTCAGGGCACCGGTCGCGCGGTCACTTTCGCCGTGATTGCGGATAATCGCCTATGACGGCGCCCAGCTGCCCGGCGGTTCGAGGTTCTTTCGGGGCGCGCAGCGTTTGCCGGCTCACGGCAGTTCTGCTATGCGCAATCTGTTGAGAGGGAGCCTCGGATGAACTACATCGAATGCTTTCGCACCCTCGCGCGGCACCGAACCAACGAACTCGTTGTTACCTCCGCCGGGAATTCAAGCCAGGCGTGGTGGGAGGTGACGCGCGACTCTGAAGCGAGTTTCTACCTCGACGCGTCAATGAGCCTGTCCACCATGTTTGCGTCCGGATTGGCACTGGCGAGGCCCGAACGGAAGGTTTGGGCCTTCATGGGGGATGGTGCCTTTTGCATGAATCCTGGCATGCTGATGGTTGAGCGTGAGATGAATCTGCCCAACCTGACCCATTTCCTCGTGTCCAATCGCGCGTATGGTGCCACCTCGAACGCCGGTTTGCCGAACTTCCAAAACAACGACTATGCGGCGACCGCACGTTCGATGGGACTCGATCGCATTTTTGAATTTGGGAGCATCGAGGAGATAGAGCGCAATTTCGCCGCCCTGCATTCCGCAAATCTGCCTGGCCACACATTTGTGGTGCTCGAAGTCGAGCCTTTTTCGGATGCCGAACAAAGGCTTGAACAGCCTCCGTTCGATGGCCCGGAGTTGAAATATCGGTTTGGTCGGCACCTCGAAAAACTGGCTGGCTGCGACATCTTCGGCTACCGGACCTGAGCGCGGCCCCGGCTTGGTGGTAAGGCAACACGGGGCAGGCTTGGTCCATAGGATCATTGCAGAAGATTACACATAGGGCTGCTTCAGGCACGCGGCCGCCATTGAAAATAGCGTTGGTCTTTTCTCCGCTCACCGAATCGAAGGCCTTGGACAGGTCCCATTCTTGAGGGCGACGAATGCAAAGATCAATTTCAGGTCTGGTTCAACACTGGTGAAGGCATCGCCGCCGCTCACCACGCTGTCACCGATGACCTCTCATATCAGTGACCGACGACGATCGGGTTGCCGTTCTTGTATTTGATCTTGTTAACGTTCCACGCACCGCCGGGAGCACCGCTGCGCAGTGGGTCAACGGTCATCTGAACCTCGTCGCCCGGCTTCAGTGTCTTGCTCGACCAACCGTCACGGGCCAGAAAGCTCGGCGGACCGCCCTCAAGATTCCACAGCTGGCTACTGCCGTCGGCCTCGTTGACATCGAGGAATATGAACGTGTGCGGGCTCACAAAACGAAATTCTTTCACCGTCCCCGCCAGTTCTATCGGGTGCTCCTGGTCAAACATTGCGAAGGAGTGATGCGCCAGCACGCTGCCGCTGATCGCAAAGGCAGAACCACCGATGAGTAAAGCTGCAACATAGGGTTTCATGCATCTCTCCGTTTCAAGTCTTGTGGCAACGCCTGAACAGCCCTCCGCGCCAAAAAAAGTCGCGGCGATTGGGCTTGGCTCGCGTCGACATCCGGCGGGTCAATGGGGTCGGAAATTCTGCCGGCACAGCCGAGCATTCCATCATCGCGTCATTTCCGCGTTTGCCTGAAATATCTCAGGTCAGGTGGCGCCTGGTCCTTGCGGGACGGCATCAAGTAGCCGTCAGCGCTGACGAAATAGTTGTCCTTGCCGATGATGATATGGTGATTTTCCTCGTTGCAGTTGTCCTCGTACCATTTGTCGTTGGGTATGCGCTGATAGGTCTTCGTTACCGTCCATGGACCGGTGAATGCATGGTCGATGACGGTGATCTCGTTATGCATGAGGTCCTTGTCGGCCCTGTCGAGATAGATGCGCTCCTTGACGATGGTCTGATTGTCGGCATGCAACGGAATGCCGCTCTCATCCATCGTGCGCGGACCCTTGAACTGGCGGGTTTCGACCTCGAGGAGATCATAGCGGCCGTCGCCGTCTTGGTCGATCCACTTTCCGATGGAATATCCGACGAACGTCGGCTCCTCGTCCGTCGGCCAATTGCGGCCATCGGTGTAGATCCGGCGCGGCATGACGTTCTCGTAGTGGATGTAGGTGACGTTCGGCAGGACGATGAATTCGACTGGCCGGATGAAGGTCATGATCCTCGGCATGCCGTTGGTCATGCAAGTAATGCGCCTGTCGAGGCCCTGTCCGCCGGCGAGTTGGTCGTTGAGGCTCGCCTCCAGCATGGCCTGATATTCGGGGATCAGCGGCGCTTTCTGACCGAGCCCGCGCGGCTTGGTCTCATCCCATCCAAACCCGACCCCCGGCGGCCGCCTCCACTGCCCCGACCAGTCCGGATACTTCGTTTCGTCGTGCGCCAGTGCCCCGGCAAGCGTCGTCGCCAGCGCCGCTACGAGGGCGCTCGCGCCGATCGCAGTTTGAAAGAAAGCCATGATTGCCTCCCTGACTATCGGCAAGCGTAGCCATCTCGACCGCAGGCAAAAAGCCAAGCGGGTCCAACTACAACACCTGCGCTATCGCTGATACTACATCACCCGTCAAACTTTGATTAGCCCGGACGGCAGTCAGCGCCGGCGCAACTTTTTGCGCTCCGTGGGGGTGCCGGTCACGGCATGCGAGGGCCGCTCCCGCAGCGATGGCCCACTACAGACGGCCCAAAAGAAAGGCGTCCTCGCCGATCGGCATTGCTCCCTCGAACCGCTCGTGCAGCCGTCCGTGGACCGCCATGCTGTCAACGAAGGCACGACGTCCTCCTCGACCTCGGCGCGCCGCATCAGCCTGGCGAACCAAATGGCCGGTTTCGCAGTCATCAGCGCCAATCACCTCAGTGGTCCGAAGAAATACCGTTCCGGGGCGTTCAGCCTGCAATTCCGCAGCGGTCACGCTGTGATTCTCGCGCGCTTACAAGGGGCCCAGGTGATCGCAGTAGCGCCTGGGTGTCAGCAACCCCGAAACGTGCCCGGGGGCACTCGATCCGTCCTCGCAAACCCGCCGGGGATGATGGTCAACATCACCCGCATGCCAGCGGACGCCGCGACCCGTCAGCATGGCCACGATGACGATCATCGCCGCAGAAAGCAACGTCAAGGCGAAGTCGGCAAACCAACTCTCGCTATGGGCGCAGAATTTCCGGGAATGTCCGGCCGGCTCCTGCCCGACCGCGTGGGATGCTGGGACGCGGCGAGTGTGAGACGGAGCACCCGTCCAACAAACCAATCGCGTCCATTGCCAGGAACAGGGCTTGGTTCCACGACGGCGACCCGACGCCGACGAGGAATCGCGCCGGGGGGTCACACGGCAACGAAGGCTCGTCCGCCGAGATCACGAGTTGGCGGAGTGGGACCCGACCGGCGAGCGTCTGGTGACAGTGCCCAGGCATCGGGCCCATCATCGCGAGCGCCACATGGCGGCGGTCGGCACCGGCGATGATATCGAAGAACGGCAATCGCCAGCTGCCGAGTCCTGTTCGTGCAGGTGGCCTGGGTGATATTGGTCCGGCCTCAGAGTTGCGAGCACTTCTTGATTCGCATTCGCCGCGGTAGACTGCTCCTGAATCCGTTTTCATCCTAGCCGGCCGCCCGGAGTGCGTTGAGCCCACGGCCGAAAGACAATGTCATTCGAGAACGGATCGATGTGCCGGACCGAGGTGTGCTGCCGAATCCTAACCGCGGCGAGCGCAGCTGCAGTTGCCGCGCTCGAAACTTTTCGGCGCAACCCCCGACAGGGCGGCTCTCGAAGAGATTATGAAAACGGGTGCATCCGAAAGATAATCATAACGGATATCCGGCAACGTTGACCGACGCGCTCGGCGACGATCCGCCGTGTGGCGCGGCCTTGCAGCACACACCGGCTTCGTCGCGATGGCCGAGCTACGACAGATGACCGTCCGCTCTTGCTGCATCGCAGCTGCTCAATGGCGAGCGCCAGTCAGGCGACAGCTGGAACGAATGTCGTGATTCGCGTGTTGGGTTTGTATGCCTATGGATTTTCTGACACGGTCTGCCGCCAGCCAAAAGCGTTGAAAGGATCCCCCTCGACCATCTGAAACTGCGCTCCGCCCCAGATAGATGGGAAGGTCAATGTCAAGGATCGATGCCAGAACTGATGGCGCGATTGCGAGTTCGGCTGCGGCATTTCTCCAGCCCACGCGCAGGACGGGCTCACTCAAATACACGCCCGGATTCTTATACATCCTGGCTCTTTTCATAGCCGGCAGATTGGTCTTCGCAGATCCGAGAGCCATCTTGATTCAGTGGGGTGAGTATCACCTCTCTTGGGTTGAGGTCCTCATGGTCGGCGCCGCAATGATGGCGATGGCTGAGCAGTTGAGAGTCTCCACCCCCGGAGTTGACAACACCATCGAGGCCCTCTTGATGGGCGCTATCGCGGGTGTTCAGGTCTTGCTTTTCGCGCTCGGGTCAGCCGGGGTGAAGGCCCTCGCTATCTTCAATAACACTGAGTTTCTCATGCTGACCCTGATCAGTCTGACTCAGGCCATCGTTGCGGTGTTGATCAATGCGAGGACGCTACGGCGCACGATCGGCGTAGGTGGCAACGGCTAGCCCGCATTTCTCACACCATTTTTTTCTGTTCGGGCAGCGTTTGGCGTGCTCGATACGGTCCGCCGTCGCCTCAGCTGAGGAAAGCCTCTCAGTGGATCTCCTAGGAGTCTGGCGGGCACCGCAGGGGAGACGGCGGGGAACTGATCGATTATCGCAGCGGATCTTGCTGAAGAATAAAACCGCCGATGCCACCTATGCTGTTCCTGGTTGCCGGATCGGGACCTCGTCCCTGCGCGAATGCGATATCTTCCGTGCGTCGTCCGTGGAGCAGCCCCGGGAGGCCGAAGTTTCCTTCGATACAGCGCGGCTCGGCATAGAACCTATTCTCCTGGTCGCTCTGCCTGGTGAATTCCTGTATCGCGGTCCATGGGCGGGTCCATACAGTCGCATCTTCGATGGTGACCTGGTATTCGAGCGTGGCCGGGCTGGTTCGCGTCCAGCGCTCGACCAGGTGCAGGTTCTCGCGCGAGCCTTGGAAATCAGTCTTCGGAGTGAAGTTCGTCACGTCGATTACGAGCGTATTGCCCTCCCAATGGCCACGCGAATCGCCGTACCACTGACGTATGTTGGTCGGCAGGTGGGGACTTGCGTTCATCACGATGTTGCGCTGCCACCCTTGGCCCTGGCCAACGTCGTAGAAGATCGTGATGCCGCCCGGCGTCTGCACGATTCGCCGGAAGCTGCCGATCCCGACTCCAAAGTCGGGAAGCCCGCCGGTCAGGCAACGCTCTGCCAACGAACTGTCTTCCGGGCCATCATTGCGATTCATGCCCCCGGTGCTAAAGCGGGGAGGAAGCTCGGCGCGTCGTGGCGAGGGCGTCGGATCGTATTGTCCACCGCTACAGATTGGCGCCTTGGTCTTGCATGCCTCCGTCGCCTGCAATAGGGCCACGCGGTATTCCCGCTCGGCGGCGGCGATCTTCTGAGCCTCCGGCGTCAGCGGCGGAATCCGGCCGTTGGGCGGATCGACGATCAGCGACGTGCGGGCGCCGACGCGCTTCCAGGACACAAAGGCCGAGTTGTAGGCGCCGGCAAGGTCGACCTCGGTCCCGCGCTCTCCCCGTTTTTCGAGGCCGAGCACTTCCGACCGCTCTCTGTTCAATTGGGCTCGCTGCGCGTCGGTGAAGAATTCCTGGTCTGCATACTTGGCGGGGCGCTGCAACAGCGTATCGGTCTCGTCCGTCCAAATACCCTGTAAATCGGGTTCACCCCAGGGCGTTTTCAGTGCTGCTGGAACTGGGGCACCGCCGGAAGCGGGTAGGGTCTGAGCCGCCGTCTGGGTGACAGGCGCTGCAATGACGGCAGCGGCAATGGCACCCATTATCATCGAGCTTGCGAACGTCTCGCCCATGATGATCTCCTTTGCCCTCACAGTGTCAGCACAAGGTACGAACCGATCTGGCATTGATGGTAGCGTTTTTCGTGGTTGGCCGATAGCTGAAAGCAGTGATCTGGCGTGATGAGCTGCTCAACAACCGGCGTGACGTTTCCGCGATCACACGAACGAGCAATTGCTTTCCCAGCTGCCTGCGCGAGATCCGGTTTGTTACATAGCGTAGCGTTGCGCTGCCGCGGTTCCGCTCGGCTCCGTCGCTCCCTCCTGGTGCACCTATCGTCCCTGCTCACCGATTGATCCCCGTGGGCTACCGGCGGATCAGAATTCCATCAAGGCTGGACGCGCAAGGATTGTAAGGGCGGCAAGGGGCATCCTACAGCCCCAAATCTAAATCGACGAGCGACACCGCTCACCGAACGTCAGCCGAAACGACCTACGATAGGACGATAACAAGCCCAGTCACCGAGCGCTCACAACGGCCCGCTGCAACTCGAATGGGAACTGCCGAGCTGGACCGTCAAAGCAGATGCGTATGCGCAAGACCGTCACGAAAAGGCTACCTTTATTTTACGTCGATATCCCCGCCCTGCGGCCGGGAACTGTCGGAGGTTACGGCCTCGCCTTCGTGTCCGTTGGGGTTGCCACGGCCCTGCGGCTCGCTGTCGATCCATATGTTGCGGGCGCCCAGTTCGTTACGTTCTTTCCGGCGATTGTAATCACAACGCTGATCAGCGGGTTTGGTGCGGGCTTTTTCGCGCCATGCTCAGCACCGCTGCGGCCAATTTCTTCGTGCTATCGCCTCGCTGGTCTTTCAGCGTTGAAGAGCCAGCTAATGTAGCGAACCTCATGCTGTTTGGCCCGTTGGCATCTTATTGCGCTTCGTCATTGGCCGGATGCGCCTTGCAATCGGGGGGTCGACAGCGATACCCTCACGATGAGGTGGACCGAGCGTGAGGGGCCACGTGTGGCTGCGCCCGAGCGGCGTGGGTTCGGCAGCATCGTTATGGAAACAATGGCGGAGCGCAGCGTCGGTGGTACAGTCGATCTTGATTATGCGCCCCCAGGTTTGACCTGGCGTTTGACCTGCCCCGCAACGAACGTGCTGGAACGCCTGCGAGCTTGAGTTAGCCTACGCCGCTGTCAAGCGAGGATACTCTTTACTAAAACCCGAAGGTGGCCTTTCGGCCCTATCCCCAGGCGACCAATGCAGCCTCAAGCACCGCAGGCTCGTTCAATCGTGTAGGGCCGGCCTTTTTCGCCCGCGGGTTGGATAGCGGCGCGGCATTGGCGCTGTGAGCTCAGCGCTGCCGTTCCAAAGGCGCCAAGCTTTCAGGTCACAAGATCGAATGATTCCCACCCCATCCGCCTGGGGCGATACCCGCTGAAGGTTCGACCTGCGACCCAGCACAGTTCCTCTCTACGTCGGGCGTCGCGCCGGCTCGTCACGCAAGGAGAACTTGCACACCGTCCCAGATTCGCTGCAGCAGATCGGCGGCAGGCTCCGCCCTCCCGAGACCCGCGGATTGCCCGGCCCAAGCCTGCATGCGGTGCACGTCGCCTTGCTTTTGGCCCGCTGAGCGCATGGCAGCTGTGAGCCCCCTCTGCACGGGATAGGGTGCGGGCGAGGGTGCCTCACCTGCGGTCGCGGCTCGCACGTAGTGCGTCGCAATGCTGCGGCCCGCGCGGCCGCTGAACACCCGGCTTACCATTGTGTCCTCCGGTGCCGCTCCGGCGAGCGCGGCCGCCCAGGCCGGGTGAATCTCGGCCTCGGGGCAGCGCAGAAAGCCGGTGCCGATCTGCGCGGCGCTGGCGCCAAGGACCAATGCCGCCGCGACGCCGCGGGCGTCGGCAATGCCGCCTGTCGCGACGACCGGCACACGCACCGCATCTACAACGGCCGGCAGCAAGGCAAACAAACCGACCTGTTGACGCTCAGCCGCGGCGGCATCGAAACAACCACGATGCCCGCCGGCTTCAGAGCCCTGAGCCACGATGACATCCGCGCCGGCATTTTCAGCGGCACGCGCCTCCGACACAGTCGAGATATTAGCAAACCAGACGATGCTCTTTGCCTTGAGCCGAGCGACGAACTCGGACGGGTAAACGCCCATGATAGACGAGATTATCGGTGGACCTGCTGCGAGCATCGCCTCGCATTGGGCCAGGAAATCTGGTGGTGTCACGTCGCCGGCTTCCGGCGGCACCGATGGTCCCCAGTTGGCGAGAAAATCACGCACGCGTGCCTCGTGTGCTCGATCGCGCTTCGGTGGAGGGTCGGGGATCCAATTATTGAGCTGGAATGCGCCGTTGCTGTTGGACCGCACCTCATTTGCCCAGGCGATGATTTCGTCGGGCTGCATCAGCAGCACGCCGCACGATCCGAGCCCGCCGGCATTGGCCACGGCAATCGAAAGGGAGGGCGCACTCGCGCCAGCCATCGGGGCGAGCAGGATAGGCACCCGCAGGCCGAAGCGGGCACAGAAGACATCAGCTCGTTTCATCGTCGTGCTCAATGGATCCTCCGATCACTGTGCCCGTTCTCATAGCGCCCGCAGCAACCACGTCGTAGGCAGATTCCATCAAACATCGAGCGCCGCTGCCGGGGTCCCTCCTGATCCTCGGTTGAAGGGACAGTTGGCCGGCTCAGTGAGCTGGCAGGCCCGCGCGCGAACGAAGCACGGCGGTGCTCTGGAAATAGGCCGGGAACTCCGCGGAAAGACCGCGATGCACCTGGCGGGTGATCTCATCGGCCAAGACCTGAGCTTCCCCGCGTTCGAGGGCCTCGAGCGTCGTCCGCACGATTTGCTCGGGCGAACTCTTCGGCGCGTCGATATTGCGCGCAAGATCGGTATCGATGAAGGCTGCATGCAGCCCGACGACCTGGATGCCCTGCGGCGCGAGCTCGATACGAAGGCCGTTGGTCAGCGCCCATGCAGCTGATTTCGACGCGCCATAGGTCGCCAGCCCCGGACCGTTCATCCAGCTTGCAACAGAAAGCACGTTGATAATCGCGCCGCCGCCGTTGTTCGCCAGGACCGGCGCGAAAGCGCGCGCCATGCGCAACGGCCCGACAAAGTTCACTTCAAACTGCTCTCGCGCGGCCTCGACCGCCGCGGCGGCGTCTTCGTCGCTGGTGACGTCCAGTTTCAGCGGCACGGCACCCTCCAGGGTAACGGCCTCCGGATTGCGCGCCGCGGCGTAGACCTTCGCTGCCCCCATCTCCACAAGCGCCTCGGCAAAGGCGAGGCCGAGGCCCCGGTTGGCGCCCGTCACCAGGGCGATTGATCCTGCAACCTTCATGAT
>JASHRR010000943.1 GCA_030037185.1 Xanthobacteraceae bacterium
CAGCGATGATCTGTCGGCTCATTCGCATGCATTCCTCAACACCGCCGCCGACTGGTCGCCGGTTGAGCGCAAGCGAAACCCAAGCCCCGCCCAATCCAAACCGTGGTTTGGCCGCCGCTCCCGCTGCAACCGAGCCCCCTCGACGCGATCATCGCGGAGGGCAAGCATCACACTTTCGTCATTTTGACGAGCGCGCCTGCTTTCGGCATGTTCTCGATCGCCCACAGCTGTTCCAGCAACGCGTCGAGGCGATCGGCAGCGAGATGTCTGCCCGCCAGCGATCGAAATTTCTCCTCCATTTCGGCGTCGGTCATCGGGTTGTTCGGGTGCCCGCGATGGTAGTCGACCCGCACCGTCTTGCGCCGTCCTGATTTGAGAACAATCTCGAAATCACACAGATTGTAGTCCTTTTCATGCGCATCGGCTTCCGCCGATGGGATGCAGCGCACACGGCTCACGAGATCGAGCAGTCGCGGATCGTGCAGGTACGGATCTTCATAGTAGGCGCCGTCGATGGTGCCAAACATCAAGACGACGGCGGCCGCATAAGGCATGCTGTGGTCCGCCGTCTCATGGCTTTGAGGCCGCCATTTATCCGGACTATCGGCCATCACCTTGACGGCGTTACGCGAGACCCGGATATTGACCTCGTCGATCTCGTCCGTGCTGCTAAAGAACGATCGTACCTGCGCTGCGCCTTCCGCGACGGTTTGCGAATATTGTCCGAGCGGAAAGCGTTTTGTAAATGCCTTCATGATGCCGAAGGATTCGCCAAGGGGCGGCAAAGTGAAAGCCTGGCGGCTGATCGTGTTGAAGAACCCCGACGGGCCTTCGAACACGTAGGCCGGCCCGGTCATGCCGGCCTGCGCGAGTTCGGCCGAGAAGATCGCCTTGCGGCTTGCCTCGGCGGTGGCAAAGTCTTTCCAGTTGGAAAGGGTGCCAACCCGACCCTGATTGATTGCGGTGTTCCCGCCGATGGTGATGCCGATCGCATGGACGATCTGTTGTTGACTGAGCCCCATCAGCCGGCTCGCCCCGACCAGGCTGGCGAGCCCAAGGATGGTTGACTGATCCAGTCCGAGGCTTCTCGTATCCAGCACATCGGCAACCTTGCAGAAGACCTCGTAGGACAGCGCAGTGGCAACGATAAGATCGTGCCCGCTGCTTCCCGCGATTTCGGCTGACGACAGCAGGGCCGCGATGGTGTCACTCGGATGGCCGCCCCCCTTCGGGGTGATGTAGCCATCGTTGTAATCAAGGTAGCGGATCATGACGCCATTGGCGAACACCGCAAGATCGGGACTTGTCGTTATGCCGCTGCAAAGAACCGTGGCCGCCGGCGTCGCGGTCACGCGGCTCGCGAGCATGCTGGCGATCCGGCTTGGTTCGGCCCCGTATCCGCCGAATGCGCAGCCGATGGTGTCGAGAATGCTGCGCTTTACCGAGCGTCTGACGTCCCCCGGCAAGTCCTCGTAGCGGAGCCTGACGGCGAAATCCGCCAGTGTCTCAGCGACCGCACCGCTTTTGGCCGCTGGTTCGGTTCGGACCGCCGCGAATTCTGGTTTTTCCTGTGCGCGTGCGGGCAGCGCGGTCGCCGCGATCGAGACGCCGCTTCCAACCATGTTTTGCAGGAGTTGGCGGCGCGAGTATTGGCCAGCCATGCCGTTGTGCAGCGCACTGTCCATGCGAGTTCTCCTCTCTCGCGCGCCCGGGCTTGCGGGGCGGCGACCGCCGAATCGGCCGCGAGGCCTGCCGGCCGCCGTCCGTCAAGCTAGAGGACAGCGAATGGAAAGAAAATGGGATTGGCATGGCGGGCCGGCGTTTGGGTCGCCCGATTGCTTGCCCAGCCTCTGCAGGCTGGAATGCTTCTGAGTTCCCGCTTCCGGACTTGGCGGTGCGGTGGTGCGTGCATACGTGCTAGGTGATCGGTCCTCTTGATGAGGTCTGCGGCAGTGAGTACTCGGGTACCCGGCAGAAGGGAGCCGCAATGCGATATAAACCGCGAGCATTGGCTCGGGTCGGCTTGGTGGCCGGTTCGAGGCAGGCCAAGACCCTGGCGTATCGGCAAAAACCCCCCGCAACCGGGTAACCGCGACGGCGTCGCCTGAGAATGTGGTGATGACAAGGCCGCAGGAACATCACGGCGAAAGCGCAATTAAGGTAAGTGGGGCCGGCCGGTACCTCTCGCCAAAACCGTAAGGCCGCAGTTCAATACCGCTTTCATTGCCAATACACGCCGACGCGGTCGGCACACGGATGGAGACGGCGGATGCCGGAGTTTAGGACAAGCCGCAGTGAAATGGACGCCGCAGGGATCGACACCGCCGGGGCTTGCCTGCCTGGCCTCGACATGAAGTTCGTGCAGCAGCGCGTCGACGAGGGCGAGGCCGATCAGATTTTTATCAGACTCAGCGCGCCATCGCCGAATGCCCTCGGCCGCGCGCTTGAAGCTGCCAACCAGTTTGCGTTGGGGGGCGCAGGCCAGTCCCGCCCGGCGGCGATCGGGGAGGTCGAGGGGCCGGAGGCTGACGCCACCAGGCGGCGAGGATGGCTGGCACCGGAACGCGGGTCGGCGTGCGGCCGCACGCTCCGCCTCTCGCCGCCGTGAGCGGCTTGGTTGAGGATGATCTCTGGCGCTCGCCAGCGCCAAACCGCCCCGATCCCACATCGCAAACTTCGCCACTTCGCCTCCCCCCAATCGAAGTAAGAACCAATGAACAAGTTCCCCATGACCGCCGCGGGTCACGCCGCCCTGGAAGACGAGTTGAAGCAGCGCATTCGGGTTGAGCGAACTCGTCTCGTGCAGAGAATTCAGGAAGCGATCGCAGACGACTCCAATCTGGCCGAGAATTCGGAATATCAGGCTGCCGAGTCGGAACAAGAAATCAATGAGGCGCGGATTCCGGAGCTGGAAGACAAGCTCGCCCGTGCCGAAGTCATCGACGTATCGAAGCTGTTCGGCGACACCGTCAAATTCGGGGCCGCAGTGACGCTGATCGATGAAGATACCGGCGAGAAGAAGGTATTGCAGATCGTCGGCGAGCCGGAAGCCGATGTGAAGAAGGGAAAGATTTCCGTGACGTCACCGATCGCGCGCGCACTGATCGGCAAGACCAAGGGCGCCACCGTGGAGGTGGAGGCTCCGGGCGGCGCCAAGGTCTACAAAATCCGGCAGGTGGGGTGGCCCGAGGACAACTAAACCGAGGCCAGGCGTGACGCTCGCGCTTATTGAAACAGTTTCAGATCGATCGACTCCGCCATCGCCCGGTAGCCGGCGTCATTCGGGTGGAGGTGATCGCCGCTGTCATAGGCGGCGGCGATCGCGCTCGGATGGGCCGGATCGGCAAGCACGCGATCGAAGTCGATGATGCCGTCGAAGGCGCCGCTCGTCCGAATCCAGTTGTTGACGGCCAGGCGCTTAGCCTCCTTGTCGGCCGCGAAATATCCCTTATTGGGCGTCCCCGCGAGAGCATTTTCGAACGGCGTCAGCGGACTGCCGATAACCTTTATCGCGCGCAGACGGGCCCGCTCGACCAATTGCTTGTAGCCGGCAATGATCTCGTCTGCTGTGCGGACGATCCCGCCAGGCTCGATGGCGGTGCCCGGCCATCCGATGTCATTGATTCCAAGGAAGATGACGACGTGGGAAACTCCAGGCTGGCTCAGCACGTCGCGCTCGAATCGCGCAAGCGCGCTGATGCCGGCGCCGTCGCTGAGAACGCGATTGCCGGCGATGCCCTGATTGAGAACCGCGGCGGAAATTCCGGCGTCTTTCAGGCGGCGTGAGAGGACATCGGGCCACCGCGCGTTGGCGTTGACGGTCGAGGCCGATCCGTCGGTAATCGAGTCCCCAAACGCCACGATCGCCCGCGCGGGAGAACCAGGCTCGACCATAACCCCCGTCAGGAAGAAACGATTTGTGAACCTGTCCGCGATGGGGAACTCGGAGCCTGCGGTGAAATCGCCCGCCGTCGAAACAAAGGCAGTCTGCAGCCCGGTCGCGTGAACCGTCCCAAGGTCGGTGGCGGCAGGCAGATAAAGGCTCACGGCGACATTGGAGAGAGCCGTAACGTCGAATTCCACCGGATCGCTGACGACCGGAGCGCCCGGCGGAATGATCACCGATTTCGAGCCGCCGAACGTAACCGGACGCAGGCTTGGGGAAACAATGTCTGAAGTTCCGCCCGCAATCGCGATGCTGGCGGTTCCGATCAGGACGGGCTTGACGCCGAACTCGTTCGACAGACGCACCCTGACCCTGCTGCCCCCGATGCTGAGATGCACGATCTGGCGAATCGTCCGGTTCGAGAAGCTTGCCGGAATAACGCCGCGGGGCGCCTGAGGGCTGGCGGTCCAGCTGCTGATCCATGAACTCGTCTGGCTCTCGGCGCTGGCCGGCGAAAGCGCCAAGCAATTTAGCGAAACTGCCGCAGCGACGAGAGCGGGCAGGCAGCGATTGATGAACATCAGCCTTCGAGGACTGGCCGCTTTGCGGCTGTGCAAAGAGAAGCTCTCCATTTCCCACCCCCCTTTTGCCCCCGCCCTGCCTTTCCGTGCTGGAAGGTGGCGTGGGTGACAGACGTTGAGTTTTCCATCCAACATTACACCAATTTTTTAACCGCAGGTGAGCGCAGCCTGTTTAAGGGTTCCAGGAATTCGGGCGGCAGACCGCAGCCTTCACGGGAGGTTGGTTGGAGGAGGAGCGGGAAAAACGAAATGGAGCACCCACAAGGCGGCAAGGAAAAGAACAATCGCTGCGCCGATTGCGTCGTACCTGTCCAACAGGCGCCCAATTCTGCCTGGACGAGCGGCTGGCGGCCGGGGGGGCTCGCCGGAGACCGATGGTTTGGCCATGTCATTACCTCCTCGGCGCGTCATCGGCCGTTGTGGCTCGACGTTGCCGCGAACGCCTCAGCCTTGCAGAGGGGTAGGGGCAGGGCAAGGTGCGGCCTCCCCTATCCCTTACCGCCGAAATCCCGCGCTGTTCCCCGGCCAGCGGACGGGAAAAACGCACAGGAGTTTCGGATGCTCGAAAGAGCGAGCGCAACTGTAGCAGCCGATGTCGATTGGAGGAACTCTCGCCGCCACCGTTCGTTAGCCTCGCGCGATGACCTGAGGTGTCCTTTCCGGTCTTGGGGAGCTCGGTCGCGCGAAAATGCTACCGCCGTTTGGGGACGCGTGCGCTCTTCTTGCGAGCAATGATTTTAGGCCGTAATGTCCTAATTGCGGCTTTCCTGCAATATTCCAATTCTTGGCCATTTTTTGGCCCACGGAATGCCTGATCGGCCGCGCGTAATTGCTTGCGCGTGCGGTTCTACGCGGTGATGACGTCCCGCACGCGATCCTAGTCCCCTTTCGTGATGCCCCTTGGGGGCTTGGGTCTTTGTGTCGACGTCCGGTCCCGCCCTCAGCACGGAACCGGGTACTTCCGTCGAGAAATCGCCGCGGGCCCCGGGCGCGTGGGGGGTTGGGAAAATGCGCCGGGGCCAACGGCGGAATGCTTCCGGACAAGCAAGGCCACACCATAACAAAGCAAGCATGCCGGTCCGCTGTCGGTCGGCTTCTCGACACGTTTGACAAGGATGCCGGCGGCGTGTCCGAGTTGCAACACTGGGCACAGGTATCTGCTTCGGGCGATCCACTCGCTGCTGTGGCCCGACCCAACTTGGGAGCTTGGGCAGCCATCCAAGCGATGGCCGCAATGGGGCAACGCAATCTCGCGGCCTCCCCGGAGGGGTGAAGCCTCTTCCCGGTCGCCACGGCATCGGTGGGAGAGGTGCTTCCCACATCCGGGAATCGGATAGCCGCCGGTGTAACGCCCGGCCCGCGAGACCCTTTCCGGGGGCGAGCAGCTCTCACCGTGAGCGCGGTTCAAGGCCCGGCGCAGAAATCCCGCATGCCGTCAGCGCTCACTGTCCATTTCTCGGGCGCTTTTGCTGCTTCGTCCCCAGGGCTGACCGAGTGAGGTGGAGCCTTGCGCGCGCGGGGCCTAGGAAAAACCGATCCAGCGTCCGCCCCAGGCCACGCCGAACCACAGAACGAGCGAGACGACCGCCGTAGATCGGGCCACCAGCTTTCGGTCGGCGGTCAACTCCGTCTGCATCACGCGGCGGACGACCGTGAAGGTGAACAGGAGCACCAGCAACAGCGACGTCATCTTCACCCAGAAGGCAAAGCTGTAATAGCACTTGAGCGTTTCGGAAAGGAACAAGGGAGTGCCCGAGGCGAACATTACGATCACGCTGCCAATCAGCCACGGTTGAGCGTTTGCCCAGATCTGTGCGGCCGGCTGCTTGCGGAGGCCCACGCCTAAAAGGCGCAGGTCCATGATCAGCACGGCGCCCGCCGTGAATCCGAGACCGAGGAGGTGGAAGGCCTCGATTACAGGGAACAGCCAGGTTGAATTGCGTATCCCTTCGCCGACCGGCGTTTGGTAGCACCACTGGAAGAATGGCAGCAAATCGAGATCCATCGCGACGCCTATTCGGTTGGTATGCAACTGGTCAAAAAATTGATGATCGCGAGTTGCGGCTGCCGATCGCAGTCGAACCAGTTATAGGCGATCATTCGGCCCGAAACGATGATGCCGATCCACAGGGCGAGCGATAGCGCGCCAGCCACTCTCGCCGTCCTTGGCGGCCTGGGGTCGGCATCCCATTTGGCGACGCCGGGAAAAACGCGAGAGTGAAAGATCAGCACGTTTAAGCCCGCCACCAGCATCAGCAGCATTTTGGTCCTGAAGAAAATATTCTGATAGGAACGCAGAGGGATGGCGTAAAACAAAAGCGTGCCGCTGATAACCATCAAGACGAACCCCAAGATGGTCCAGGGCTGCAGGCGGCGGATCACTTCCGATACCGGCACGCTGCGCATGGTCCAGCCGAGGAGGCGCAGGTCGAACATCACCGTCATGCCGAAGAACAGGCACAGCGACCACACGTGAAATGATTCGATGAGTGAATAAGCGATCTCGGATTCGTGGAGCGCGACGCTCCACGGCGTTTCGCCCAGCTGTGCGAAGAAACTCAGAAACGACATCCCCACCCCGTCGAACTACGATCGCGGGTGCAACGAAACAAGGGCAAAACGCGCGGCCGCCGATCTGTTGTCACCACGATCGTCCCTGCCCCCCAGCCCTACCTTCTCCCGCAGGCGGCATACATTCCCGCTTGCCGCGAGGATGGGGGTGGGAACAAGCGCCCCGGCTATCGGTGACGGCCGCGCATGCGCCCGGCCGTCACCCGCAAAGAACCCTTTACTGGGTCTTCGGTGCACCTCCGGGCGTCAGCTCGTACGGAGCGCCGGTTCCGGAGGACCCAAGGAACAGTTTGCGTCCGTCAGGGAACGTGAGATCTCTGCCGTTCGCTCGGTTCGTTCCGTCTTTCGACTGGTATCCGTCGATCACGATCTCGGTGCCAGGCAGCAGGGACTCCTTGGTGAATCCGCGCCGGAACAGCACATTCGGCGTGCCCGCTTCGATGGCCCAGTTTACCACCGAACCGTCAGGCTGCTTGACATCGACGTGCAGCCAAGTGTGGGGATTGACCCATTCCATTTTGGTGATCGTCCCCTTGAAATTCACCGGCTTGTTCGCGTCGAACTCCGCCGCGAACGCATGGTGAGCCGAGGCCGAGGACGTCCATCCGCACAACGCAAGACCCATGATAGAGACCATAGCAAGCTTCGTTCGCATCGATACCTCCTATCGCATCTACAAACAGACGAAGTTTTCTTGGCTTTGGGCGGCTCAACTGTTCTGCCTCCCTGCCCCTCCCGCGCATGCGGGGGAGGCAGGGCGGGCGGTCCGCCTGTTCTTGTTACCTGCCGTACCACTGATAGAATTCATCACCCGGCGGCACCTTCCGCGTGATATCGACCGCCATTGTCTCGCCTTCCCAATGCTTGACCAACTGCTGCTTGCGCAGATTTCCGTACATGAACTCTTCGACGAATTCGTTGCAGCGGAACTCGAGAAGCTGCATGTTCGGTTCGGCGCGGCGGTAGATCGGCATGGCGATACGCCACGGACGCGTGAAGACCTTGGGATCTTCGATCGTCGCTTCGTACCAGATGACGTCCGGTGTCCTCAACGTGAAGCGCTCGACCACGTGCAGCGCGTCGCTATGGAAATTGCCGGCGCGGTCAAACCAGCTCCTGTCGTTGAAATTCGACACGTCGACGACGAGCGTGTCACCATCCCAGTGTCCGACCGAGTGCCCCATCCAGGTGTCGTCCGGCGGGGGAGCGACCTGGTCCATATGGATCGTGCGCGCCGTATTGGTGAAGGAGTAGGCAATGTGGATCTTGTTCGTGCTTTGCGTGATCTGGTACGGATGGGGCACGTACATCGCCCGCGGAATGCCCGGCAGGTAGCACTTGATTTCCGGATCGCGGTCGATCCAGTGCTCGGCATTCTCCTTCTTGATCGCCAACGCTTCGGGCTTGTACGGGATCTGCCCGTCGTCCTGCACGACACCGAGCGAGCCGGGCACGGCGCCCACAGCGCCAAGCGCGAGAACCGGCGCAGCCGGCACCCGCGCATAATCATAAGGATAAACGCCTTGCTGGGTGACGGCGGCAGGACGCGCTGCATGCGCCTCCAAATCCCAGTCGGCTTCGTTGTTGGCTTGCCAGATGCCGCTAAAATTGGGCTTGCCCTCGATACGGGCCGGCCGCGAATTTTGCGCCTGACCCGACGTTTGCGTGATGGACGCCGAAATGACGGCGCCGACAGCGGCCGCCGCGATGGCGACCGTTATCATTGAACCTAAGTGTCGGCCGCGCATGGTGGTCTCCTCCTTACCTTCACCTGACGTGACGCTATTGTAACGGATCATCTTCAACGCCCACAAAGTCAGTGGCGTTGTCTTTGGTTGCCGGATGAGGGCCGCGCCCCTGCGCATAGGCAAGCTCTTCCGTCCGCGCTCCCCGCATCAGTCCGGGGAGACCGTAGTTTCCTTCGACGCAGCGCGGCTCGTAATAAAGCCTGTTATCCCGGTCGCTCTGCCTGGTGAACTCCTGGCGGACCGTCCACGGCCTCGCCCACACGCTCGGATCTTCGACGGTCACCACGTAATCGAGCGAGGTCGAGGAGGTCCGCGTCCACCGTTCAACGAGGTGCAAATTCTCGCGCGAGCCCTGAAAATCGGTCTTTGGACTGAAGTTGGTCACGTCGATGACGAGCGTATTGCCCTCCCAGTGGCCCCGCGAGTCGCCATACCACTGGCGGATATTGGACGGCAAGTGCGGACGTCCGTCCATGACGATGTTGCGCTGCCACCCCTGCCCCTGGCCCACGTCGTAGAAGATCGAAATGCCACCGGGTGTCTGTACGATCCGCCGGAAGCTGCCGCCGTACGCCGTTCCAAATTCGGGCAGGCCTGCGGTCAAGCAGCGATCCCCCAACGAGCCGTCCTCCGGACCATCATGGCGGTTCATGCGCCCGCTATTGTAGCGAGGAGCAGGTTCCGCCCGCCGCGGAGAAGGCGTCGGGTCGTATTTGCCGCCGCTGCACGCCACCGACCCGTTCCGGCACGTCTCGGTCGATTGCAGCAGGGCGAGACGGAACTCGCGATCCGCCGTCGCAAGCCGTTGCGCCGCCGGCGTCATCGGCGGCATCCGCCCGTTGGGCGGATCGACAATCAACGAGGTTCGCGCACCCGTGCGCTTCTGGCTCATGAACAGCGCGCTGTAGGCGCCGGCGACGTCAAGTTCAGTCCCGCGCTCCACACGCCTGTCGCGGCTGAGCAGCGCTGAGCGCTCTTTGTCCAATTCGGCGCGCTGAGCGTCGGTGAAAAATTCCTGGGCAGCATACTTGGGCGAGCGCTGCAGCGGCGTGTCGGTTTCGTCCGTCCAGATGCCCTGCAGATCGGGTTCGCCCCAGGCCGTTTTCATCGCCGGAGCCTCGGCCGACGTGCGCGTCGCGAAACCCGAAAAGCCGGCGCTCCCAGCTGCCACGGCCGCGGCGGTCAGGATCATCGAGCCTGAGAACAGGTGACGCATGGCGGTCTCCGCTTACCTTTCGCCGGCGCTACTGCAATGGATCATTCTCGAATTCCACAATCTTTATGCTGTCTTTGG
>JASHRR010000944.1 GCA_030037185.1 Xanthobacteraceae bacterium
CGAGAGCAGATCGAGGCCCGGGCTTTGCGCGGCGCGTTGCTCGGCAATGAACAGCATCGCCAGCATCACCATGGTGACGTGGTGGTGCCAGGCCTGCCAGCCGAGCGCCTGATAATCACCAAGGCCGCACTCCCCCTTGGCATCTTCGAAGATGCGCTCCACCCAATAGCGGTGTCCCTGCATCTGGGCGAGACGCAGGGTCGGGGTGTCAGGCGCAGCGTTGGACAAACTGTATTTGAGCGTCGTGGGCGAGCCGACCTCGCGACGCACAATGAGGTGCCACGAGCGCGGCACCGCCTCATCGCCGTCCCACACAAACACCCGGCGATGCGCGACATCGACCCGCAGCGGGCCGCGCGTGCTGTCGCGCAAAATGCAGCGCGTCCACGCCTGCGGCGCCAAGCCCTTGACAAACGCCTCGACGCTAACCGGTTTGCGGGCGGCCATCAGTTTGCTGGTACGCCGGCCCCGGCCGGGCGGCCGTTCGGGAACATGCAGACCCGGGTCCTCAAGCCATACCTGCTGGGTGCGATGCACGTCGGCGACAAACACCTCGCCGCCATCCTCAACCGCGCGCAAGAACGCCGGCTCCTTGCCATAGCCGGCGTCAAAGCCCGACCAGTTGAAGCGCTGGCCGGCAGCGCGCGCCGCGCGCACGATGTCGAGGGCATGCTGGCTCTTCGAGGTCAGCTGCCGTGCCGCCATCGGAACGCCAGCCTCATCGCAGCGCCGCGCATCCTCGATCCACACCTTGGGAAGATAAAGCCTCATATCAATCGGCACGTGGTGGCGGCCGTTCGACATCACCCCAAACACCGCGACCTGGCAGTTGTCGACCTTGCCAAGCCGGCCCGACCATTGCCGCGCTACCCCGACCGAGCGCTCGCCCTGCTTGGGGAAGCTCGACTCGTCGATGATCAGGCAGCTGTCGTCCTGCCCGCCGACGAGCGCGTCGGCATCCGCAGCGATCTGCGCCACCACCGGCTCGTGGCGCCACGGCGAGTTGCTGATGAAATGCTGAAACTGCTGGGCGCACCCCTCTTCCACCACCTCAGCCATCCTGGCAAAGGTGCCCCGCGCCGCCTGGGTCAGGCCTTGCAGATAGCGCTGCGCCACCGCCGCATTATCCCGTCCACGCGTCGCAAACAACCTGCCGTACCGGTCAATCATGCGACGAAAATCCTCGGCAACCTCGGCTGCGCCTATTTCTACTCGGGGCTGATGCCAATCCCGCAGCTGCTGAGTTTTCCCGGACGGTGCTGGCCGAGCGGCCGTCTCACAATCGACCGGGCCAGATCATCCCGCAGGCCACGTTCGTCGCGTGGGAAAACATCATGCGCTACAGGCGCATGCCTGAGGAACCGCACACGATGAGGCGCAACGACAGGTTCTGCAGCGAATGCTCGCGGAAGATGAAAGGCGGTTCGACCTGTTGGGCAAATCCGCGCGCCAATGCCGTCGCGTGTCGGCGCCCGCATGCCCCATCAGTGCTCGATGGCAGCAAGCACGCGGCGCTGATGTAGCGTCCACGCCGACGGAGCACCACGGGCGACAATGACCCGGAGAAGGGCTGTGAGGCCGCCCGGCTGCGACAGGGATCACGAGCCCGCTTAGTTTGACTAAATCACACTCGAGCGGGTGGGGTTTGCGGTATTTTGAGACGGGCGGGTTGCGGTGCTCTTGACTGGAGAATTAGGGTGATTCCTTGGCTGTACAACGCGAATCACTGGCGGGGCGATCGATGCAGATAATGCAGGCAGTTCGTCAGGTTACGGTATTTGTGGGGGGACGCCGAGAGGATCGCTGATCGAGGCGGTTGCCGAGGATTTTCGTCGCATGATTGACCGGTACGGCAGGTTGTTTGCGACGCGTGGACGGGATAATGCGGCGGTGGCGCAGCGCTATCTGCAAGGCCTGACCAGGCGGCGCGGGCACCTTTGCCAGGATGGCTGAGGTGGTGGAAGAGGGGTGCGCCTAGCAGTTTCAGCATTTCATCAGCAACTCGCCGTGGCGCCACGAGCCGGTGGTGGCCCAGATCGCTGCGGATGCCGACGCGCTCCTCGGCGGGCAGGATGACAGCTGCCTGATCATCGACGAGTCAAGCTTCCCAAGCAGGGCGAGCGCTCGGTCGGGGTGGCGCGGCAATGGTCGGGCCGGCTTGGCAAGGTCGACAACTGCCAGGTCGCGGTGTTTGGGTGATGTCGAACGGCCGCCACCACGTGCCGATTGATATGAGGCTTTATCTTCCCAAGGTGTGGATCGAGGATGCGCGACGCTGCGATGAGGCTGGCGTTCCGATGGCGGCACGGCAGCTGACCTCGAAGAGCCAGCATGCCCTCGACATCGTGCGCGCGGCGCGCGCTGCCGGCCAGCGCTTCAACTGGTCGGGCTTTGACGCCGGCTATGGCAAGGAGCCGGCGTTCTTGCGCGCGCTTGAGGATGGCGGCGAGGTGTTTGTCGCCGACGTGCATCGCACCCAGCAGGTGGCTTGAGGACCCGGGTCTGCATGTTCCCGAACGGCCGCCCGGCCGGGGCG
>JASHRR010000945.1 GCA_030037185.1 Xanthobacteraceae bacterium
GAGGGTGATGACCTTGCCGTTCACCAGAATCGTGTGTGCGGCGGCCGGCGCCTGGGCGCGGGCAGGCGCAAGGTGAGCCGCGACGGTCAGCGCGGCGATCAGCAGGAGGCGGTTCGTCATTGTCATTGGTCGCTTCCTCCGAGATATCCCGACAGTCGGCCGCTGTCAGCATCGACTGTTTCGCGTCGTCTTTTTAAACCATAATATGCCGGTAGCTTGATCAATACGAGCACAGGGAGGATTTCATGGGCAAGGCTTTATGGTTGGCAGCCGTCGCCGGCTTGGTGCTGGCCGCCCAATCGGCACCGCGCAGCGCTGCGGCGCAGGCGCGTACGACCTTGGATATCTATGTGGTGGACGTCGAAGGCGGCAACGCCACGCTATTCGTGGCACCCTCAGGCGAATCCTTGCTGATCGATACCGGCAATGTGGCGCCCGCTGCTGCAGTGCGGGATGCCGAGCGGATCATCGCGGCAGCCAAGGACGCGGGCCTGACGCGGATCGACAACCTGATCATCACTCATTGGCACGGCGATCACTACGGCGGGTTGGCAGAACTCGCCAAACGGATCGCGATCCGCCACTTCATCGACCACGGCCCCAACGTACAGCCCGATCCCCAAACCGACGCGTTTCTGGCCAACGTTTATCCAAAGCTCTACGCGGGCGCGAATCACACGGTCGCCAAGCCGGGCGACAAGATCGCGGTCGCCGGCCTTGACGTTCAGGTGGTGACGTCGGCGGGCGAAACCATCAAGACACCGCTGCCAGGCGCGGGCGCCTCGAACCCCTATTGTGCAAGCTTCAAGCCGGGCGAAAACAATGCCGAGGATCCAATGTCGGTCGGGGTCCACGTCAGCTTCGGAAAATTCCGCACCGTGCATCTTGGCGATCTCACCAAGAACAAGGAATTCGAGCTGATGTGCCCGAACAACCGCCTCGGCGGCATCGACGTTTTTCTGGGCCTGCATCACGGCGTCAATACCTCGAACTCCGAAGTGATGATTCATGCCACCCGTCCGCGCGTCGCGATCATCAACAACGGCACCCGCAAGGGCGGCCAGCCGGATGTCATGAAGGTGCTGCATTCCTCACCGGGTCTCGAGGACCTGTGGCAGATGCACTTTTCTCAGCTCAGCGGGCAGGACTACACAGTGCCGGGGATCTTCATCGCCAACGACACCGACGTGCCGCTCTCGGCGATGCCGATCCAGCCGATCGCAGCTCCCGCACCCGGCCCCGGCGCGCCGCCGCCGCCGGCGCACAACGGGCCGGCCTATTGGATCAAGGTTTCGGCGCAACCGGACGGCACGTTCACCGTTACTAATGCGCGCAACGGCTTCGCCAAGACCTATAGGACGAACGTGCGGGGAACGAATTAGGCAGGCACCTGAAAGGGATCGCAGCATCATCAGATCATCAGGCTTGGGGGGGCGACCCTTGCGGTCGCGCCGCTGCCGGCGAACGCGGTGGCGCAACCTTGAGCGACACAGGCTCGCCCGGGCGCCTCCCGCCGCATCACCCGTTGGCGGCGTCACTAGCGGGGACGCGGCGCTGCCGCCCCCGATTGCGTTGCCGGCGCGCCACGTGCCGTAACGGCAATCGGAGCTATAAGCCATCCGCGGTCACCCGGCGTAACCGCGCCTCCGCGGCGCATTTTCCGACGTGAGCCTCCCGATTGATGACCCGCAGATTCGGCAGCCCCCAGAAGTCGAGCAATGACGGCCAGGGCATCAAGCGATGCTCGCGCCACACCCGGAACAGCGGCACGCGATGGTCGACCTCTGCGGTCTTCCACAGGCGTTGGCCGGTTTCCGCGCAGCGCCGCTTTTGCAGCCGCCTGAGGACACGGGCATAGTCGCTTGGCCCGGTCCAAAAATCCCACGCAACGACGCAAGCCGCGTGCCACAGGGCGTTGCGGTTCGACCCGCGATGCCACAAATCAGCGTGCCAGCCGAACCGATAGACCGGTTGACCGCAGATGCAACAGAAGCCCGCCCCGCGCGCGTGGCGCTGCTCGCGATAGGGCGCCGGCGGAATCCGAAAACTCGGCCGCCGGCCCTCGCCAGCTTGCGGGAGGCAGGCAGGGGGCTCGCCACCGTGCGCCTTGCGCCGCATCACGCGGGCCGGCGTTTCATCGGCGAGCCGCCACGTCCATCCCGGCGGAGCGCCGCTGCGCCTCGCAAGCGCGCGTGCGAGGCGGTCGGCCCGCACGGGGTGGGCGCGCCAATAGGAATCGATCGCCAGCCGCGGCAGCGGCGGCGTCAAACCCCGTGCCAGCGCGTGAATCAGCGCAGGCCGCGGGAACACCGCCGGCAGCGCCGCAGTGAGCCGCGCCAGGGCCGTGCGGTTGATCTCATCACGCCATTGCGACATCTGCCCGCCATCGGCCCGCCATTTCGCTTCGCCGTTATAGCGAAGGGAGCGTAAACGCTTCGTCAAACCGAGAGCGCAACAGGACCTGATCCATCCGGCGTCGCTGATGTGCTGGGCCGAGTCGTCTGATTCGGCTAATTATGTCTAACGCTGGCCGGTCTGGCGGTTCAACAATGGCAAAACCAGATTTGTCGTGGCAAAAACAAGACGCCATCCGCCAATTTCTGGCCGTGCCGCGTCTGTCCACTGCTTGTCCACAGGCTTTGCCGGCTGCACCAGTTCCGCGCTACTGCTGCTAGCTCGCACGGCCTCGGCCATATTGGGCTTGAACTTTTGCGTCGGGGTCGGGGGGTGTTGCCGCCACGATGTCGCCATTACGATTCCATTTACCAACATAATTTCGCCTTCGCGGACGCCCAACAATCCCCGCCGTTCCAAACGGTTTGCGAAAGTTGCCGACGGGGGACGCAGTGGCGGAGCATTTGGACTTCACACAAGAGGCAAACGGTTGTTTCCGTCTCGCAGAGTCCGAGGCCCATGCGGAGGTGAGGACCATCCTGATGGGGATGGGGTATGGTTGGCTGACGCTTGCAAATCATCGCAAAGCAGCGGACGGAGTTCGTCGCGAGCCGATCGACGAACCGACTGAGGAACCGGGCGACGACACCATGTAGCGCGGCTGCGCTTGCGCTGAGGTGCCGATCGGTAACGCGATTTGGATCGTTCGGGATCAGAAGCCGCGCACCACAACGCCTTACCGGCCCCGGCGCGCAGTGACTGCGATTGGCACAGGAAGAGGCGGCTCAGCTTTGCAATTTTGCGCGGGGTTGGCGGCCCTTAGGCATCGAACGCCTTATACTGAGGCTTTTTCACCATCCCCCGGTGATGCAGGCGGCCCCGGCTTTTGCGGACGGGATTCAAACGGACCGGCGGCGAGCCCGCAGACGAACCAGCATAGGCAATTTCCGGCTTCTGGCGGCGCGAACTTGTTGGCGCACCGCGAGCCGGAAACGCACCCATAACCTCGTCGTCGCCCCCCAATGCGGCGAGGAATTCGCGTTGCCACCTGTCGACGTCGTGGTCAAGGATGGCGGCAAGCAGGGCCTGGTGGCGCGCGCGCCGCTCCTCGATCGGCATGGCTAGAGCCTGCGCGATCGCGCCTGCAACCGACTCAGGGTCATAGGGATTGACCAAAAGGGCGCGGCGAAATTCGATCGCGGCGCCGGCGAAGCGAGACAGGATGAGGACTCCCGGATCCTCCGGATTCTGGGCCGCGACGTATTCCTTCGCGACGAGATTCATGCCGTCGCGCAAAGGCGTCACCAGGCCGACGCGCGCCGTGCGGTAAAGTCCCGCCAGCGCGGAGCGTCCATAGACCCGGTTCACGTAGCGGATGGGCGTCCACGACACCTCGCCGTATTTGCCGTTGATGCGTCCGGCAGCGGACCCCAAGGCCTCTTCCAATTCGGCATATTCCGGAATTTCGGAGCGGTTTCTCGGCGTGATCTGCAGGTAGGTTACTTTGCCGACCCACTCGCGGTGGTTCGCAAGGAAGTGATCGAACGCATCCAGGCGCTGGATCAGGCCCTTGGAATAGTCGAGGCGATCGACCCCGATCACCAGCAGACAGCCGCCAAGGCTCGCCACCATCTCCTTCACCAGCGGAGAGCGCATGTTGCGGCGCGCCAGCCGCTGGAATGTGCGCGGCTCGATACCGACCGGAAAATTTCCGATCCGCGTTTGTCGCCCGTTCAAACTCAGCGCGGTCTGATTGCCGGCGATCTCCAACACCCGCATTTCCCGTGTTTGATTGCACTCGGAGATCAGGTAGCGGACAAAATTGCCGGCATCGCCCTCGGTCTGAAATCCCACAACGTCATATTGCATGAGCAGCGGGATCAACTGCTCGTGGTTCGGCAGCGAGGTCATCACCTCGGGAGGCGGGAACGGAACGTGCAGGTAAAATCCGATCCGGTTGGAATGGCCGCGCCGCCGCAAGGCGTCGGCGATCGGGATCAGGTGATAGTCGTGGACCCAGACGAGATCGTCATCCGTGATCACCTTTTCGAGTTCGGTCGCAAAATGATCGTTGACGCGGAAATATCCGCTGAGGTCGCGCCGCGCAAACTCAGCGAGGTCCAGCCGATAATGCAGAATCGGCCACAGCACCCGGTTGGCGAAACCGTTATAGTATTCCTGATAATCGTGTTTGGTGAGGTCGGTAACGACGTATTCGACGTTCTTGTGTTTGATCGATCGCGTCCGCAGCTTCTCGCGCGTGCCGATCTTTCCGCTCCAGCCGAGCCAAACGCCGCCGTTGTGCTGCAGCGCCGGCCGCAGCGCCACCTCAAGCCCGCCGGCGCGCTTGGCGCCGTCCCCGGAGGGAACCGAAACACGATTGGAAACGACTGCTAGGCGCGCCAAAATCGGCCCTCCGAACTCCGCGCGGCAAGCTCATTCCGCGACAATCGCACCCCGTATCACCGCGGAGGCGAGTTGGCAGGAACGAATGCCGAACGCGAATTCATGGTTTTGCCTGCACTACCCCTCCAGTAATCGGTCAAAGCGGTCGAAATAACGGCGGGTTGGCCTCGCCTGTGGTGCGGCGAAAAACCGCCTTCCATTCACCAAACCGCCAGAATGTTGGACTTTGCTCGAACTGGAAAACAATACCACCGCCGCGGCCCGCACCAAGGCGGCTCCACGGGCAAGCTTTTGTGGCGGCCTGATTGACAAGAGTGTTGCGCTCCTTGAGGAGGAGACGCAGTGTGATCGAACGCGGGGAATAAGAACCTGTTACCACTCGTCAAAGCGCTTGCATCCGTGGTGCGTGAAGCCGGCGCCTTCGCGCGCGCGGCGTCGGCCAACCCTATCAGGACTTGGGTCAAAGAGCACAATTCGCCGGTGTCGGAGGTCGATATCGCAGTCAATCAGCTACTGAAGGAGCGGTTGGCCGCGCTCGTCCCCGAGGCGGGCTGGCTATCGGAGGAAAGCGAGGATGATCCGGCACGGCTCGCGGCGTCGCGGCTCTGGATCGTCGACCCGATCGATGGGACGCGTTCCTACATCGCCGGTCGCCCCGATTGGACGATTTCGGTGGCGCTCGTTGAAGGCAGCCGTCCGGTCATAGCCGGGCTCTACGCCCCGGTGAGCGATGAGCTTTTCCTTGCCGTCGCCGGGGCCGGCGCAACCCGCAACGGGACCCCCATTAAGGCAACCCCAGGCGACATGATCGAAGGAGCCAGGATCGCCGGCCCGAGGGGATTTCTTGACCGCCTCGCCGCGGTGGTGCCGGCATGCGTGGTTTTGCCCAAGATCCAGTCGCTGGCGTTGCGGCTCGCCCGCGTCGCCGACGGCACCCTCGATGCCGCCCTCGCAAGCCGCACCAGCCGCGATTGGGATCTTGCCGCTGCCGATCTTTTGGTGCACGAAGCCGGCGGCGCACTGACCACGGTCAGCGGAAAGAAGCTGGCGTATAATCGCATGTCGACCCTCCACGATGATCTGATCGCGGCCGGGCTTATGCGCCACCACACTCTGGCGGTCCTGCTACGCAATCGCCCTGACCTGCTGCGTTGACGAGCGAGAGCCGGCGGGCGATCGAAGGAATCCTCGATGAGCGGCCAAACCCAGTCGAAGCAGTTGCTGCATCTCGTGCTCGGCGGCGAACTTGTCGATATAGAAGGGGTCGAATTCAGGGATCTCGACAAGGTCGACATTGTCGGCCTTTATCCGAATTACGCCGCGGCATATGCGGCGTGGCGGGCGAAGGCGCAGCAGACCGTGGATAACGCGCAGATGCGCTATTTCATTGTGCATCTGCATCGTCTGATCGATCCGCAAACTGCTCCTCCCGACGGACATTAAGGCTTGGGCCTCGCATGCTGTCCTCACGACGGATCGCGCGGTCACCGGCTGTGCAGCGATTGATCGGCTCTTTGGCTGCTGAATATCTGCGGTTGGTATGGTTCACGAACCGCCTCACCATCGAACCCGCCGATATCTATCAAACGGTGGAGCCTCAGCAGCCTGTGATCATCACCCTGTGGCACGGCCAGCATTTCATGGCGCCGTTTATCAGCCATGGACATCGGGCCAAGGTCTTGATTTCGCGCCACCGCGATGGCGAGATCAATGCCTACGCGGCAGAGCGGCTCGGCATTGGCACGGTTCGAGGGTCGGGAGACCACGGCCGCCGGTTTGACTTGAAGGGTGGCGTCGGGGCCTTCAAGTCCATGCTGGAGGCTCTTGCAGAGGGGTACAATATGGCGCTGACAGCCGACGTTCCGAAGGTCGCGCGGGTCGCCGGACTGGGGGTGATAAAATTGGCGCAACTCTCCGGTCGGCCGATCTATCCGGTCGCGATCGCGACCAGCAGACGCCTCATCATGAAAAATTGGGACCGTTCCGCCGTCAACCTGCCCTTTGGGCGCCTCGCCATTGTCGCCAGCGATCCGGTCCTGGTGCCGCCGGACGCCGACCACGCCGCGATGGAACATTGTCGAGCTATGGTGGAGAAGCGGCTCAGCCAAGTCACCGACCGCGCTTATGAGGTTGTCGACCGCAAAGATCGCCATGCCGGTGTTGGCTGACTCCATGCCGCTGACCCTTTCCGCCTACCGGATCGCCGCCGAGGCCGGGACCGCGCTGGCACCATGGCTGCTCGAACGGCGGCTTGCGCGCGGAAAGGAGAACCCAGATCGCATTGCAGAGCGCCGCGGCGAGGCGAGCGCCGCGCGCCCGCCCGGCCCGCTGGTGTGGTTGCATGGGGCAAGCGTCGGCGAATTCGTCGCCGTCCTTGCGCTGGTCGAGCGGATTCGTGCACGCGGCTTCACGGCACTATTGACGACCGGCACCGTGACCTCGGCGGAACTGGCGGCCAAGCGGTTGCCGCCCGGCGCCCTTCATCAGTTCATCCCGCTTGACATGCCGTCTTTCATTGCCCGGTTTCTCGATTATTGGCGTCCCGACCTCGCCCTGTTCGTCGAATCCGAGCTGTGGCCCAATCTCATGCTCGCCGCGTCCGCGCGCCACATCCCGATGGTGCTCGTCAATGGACGCATGTCGGAGCGCTCCTATCGCCGCTGGCGGTATTTTCCGAAGACAGTCGGAACTCTTCTGCAGCGGTTTGACCATTGCCTGGTGCGCTCCGTGAGCGATGCCAAGCGCTTCGGCGCGCTCGGTGCCCCCCGCATCAGCGTCAGCGGCAATCTCAAATTCGACGCTCCCGCGCTGCCGGTCGACGCCGGCAAGTTCGCGGCTTTGGCCGAGGCGACCCGGGGACGACCGGTGGTCGCGGCGGCTTCCACTCATGCGGGCGAGGAAAGCGTGGTTGTCGATGTTCATAGCCGCCTCAAGCTCGCTTGTCCGGACCTCCTCACCATCATCGCACCGAGGCATCCGCAGCGCGGCGCCGCCATTGCCGAACTCGCCGCGCCGGCCGGTCTGCGGCCGGCGCTGCGTTCGCACGGGGCCTATCCGACGGGTGAAGTCGATATCTATCTATTCGATACGCTAGGCGAATTGGGACTCATCTATCAGCTCGCTCCGATCGTCTTCATGGGCGGCTCGCTCGTTCGTCATGGCGGCCAGAATCCGATCGAGGCCGTCAGGTTTGGCGGCGCGATCCTGCATGGTCCCCATGTATCCAATTTCGCCGAAATCTATGAAGAACTTGACCGTGCTGGCGGGGCGGCGCTCGTCACCGACGCCTGTGCGTTGACAAGGCGAATCAGCGCCTGGATCAAAGACGAGGCCGTGCGCAAGGACGTTGCGGAACGGGCGAGGCTCTACGTCGACAGACTCGGCGGTGCCCTCGACCTGACAGTGTCGGCGCTTGAGCCGTATTTCATGCAGTTGCGAGAGAATCACACCGCCCATGCGTGACCCCGCCTTCTGGTGGACCGAGCACAGTACGGCTGCGACCCTGCTTGCGCCGATAGGCGCCGGCTACGGGGCGATCGCGGCGCGATACATGGCGCGGCAGGGCCGCGAGGCCCTGGTCCCGGTGATCTGCGTCGGCAATTTCACCTTGGGCGGCGCCGGCAAGACCCCCACCGCCATCGCCCTCGCGCGTCTCCTGTTGGCATCGGGCCATCGCCCGTTCTTTCTGTCGCGCGGCTATGGCGGGCGCGTCGCCGGTCCGGTCCGCATCGATCAGCCTCACGCTGCCTCTGCTGGCAGGCGCGGCAGGCCCGCCAGCGGCGCAATGGCGCCTGGCCTGGCCGCATTTGTCGGCAGCGGATTGGCAGCGGGGTCGGGAGAATTGGTTCCGAAACCCGGCCCGACCGTCCCCCCCGCCGCCGCCCTGCAGCGGGAAGGGAACAAGGAGGCAGGCACGCTCACATGCGCTGACCCTACGCCTGCACGGGAGGGCGGGTTGGGAGACGTCGGCGACGAACCTTTGTTGCTCGCGCGCGTTGCGCCGACGATCGTGGCGCGCGACCGGGTGGCGGGCGCCACGGCAGCGGTGGAAGGGGGGGCCGATACGATCATCATGGACGACGGCCTCCAGAACCCGTCACTGCACAAGGACCTGGCTATAGCGGTGGTCGATGGGCGCCGCGGCATCGGCAACGGGCGCCCATTTCCAGCGGGACCGCTGCGCGCCCCCCTCGAGGCCCAGTTCAACCACATCGATGCGGTGCTTGTGGTGGGCTCGCCAGGTCGTGCAGCACAATACGCGATCGACATCGCGCACAAGCGCGGGACGCCGGTCCTCCACGGTGACTTGCATCCGGCCCCCGAGGCGCTCGCCGAGCTCGCCGGCAAGCCGGTTCTGGCCTTCGCGGGGATTGCCGACCCCGACAAGTTCTTCGCCACGCTGGAAGCGCACGGTATTCCGGCCGCGGTCCGCAAGCCGTTCCCGGATCATCACCGGTATAGGGATGACGAAATAGCGGCACTCCTGGCCTGCGCACAGCGCAATGACTTGACGCCCGTCACCACCGAAAAAGACGCAGCCCGGCTGAGCCGAGACCCGGCTGGGATCGACTTGATCGCGCGATCGGCGACGCTGCCGGTCACCCTCAGATTCCGGGAGGCGCCGGCCGTGGAAGCAATGTTGCGCGCTGCGATACGCCGACGCAGCGTGGCGGCAGGCTAATCAAAGCGTGCGGGATAGAGCCGCTGCAGCACCGCCCGCGGACCGGCATATGCCTCTTGGCGTTCGACGCTCCAATATTTCAATTCCTCAAGCGGGATCGGGGCCCCGGTGACCGCGCAACGCACGTATGCGCCGGGACGCATGACCCGAAAATCTCCGTCAAGATACTTGACCTCCGCTTCGCCAGTTGAGGACGAGTGTGGGTCGAAGCGATTGAGCACCGATAAGCTCCCGGTTGGCGGGCATGGGACCGCGAGGTAACCATCGTCAAGATAGGCATTCTTAGCCCGCTGTAAAAGCCGTTTGTTGCAGCCCCCCGACGGGTCGGGCGAGCCTGCGCCCCCATTTTGCGGACCCAGGGGGGCCGCCACAAGGATCGCTCCTGCATCGCGATGCTGCCCTAAGGGGCGAGGTCGGAGCGCAAATCTTTTAGAACGTCAGCCCGATCCTGAACACTTGCACCGCATAAAACGCAAGCTCCGCGTCAAGACAGCGCTTGATGTTGTCGGCCTGACGAAAACCGTGCTGTTCGCCCGTGAACAGGAAATACCCGACCGCGTTGCCGTTGCGCCGCAACGCCTCAACCATCATCTCGGTCTGATTCGGCGGCACGACGGCGTCCTCGGCGCCCTGGAAAAAAATGACCGGCTTCGACACCCGATCGGCGTGATAAAATGGCGACCGCGCGCGATATCGCTCCTGCATTTCCGGAAACGGCCCGATCAGCCAATCGAGATATCGCGACTCGAACTTGTGGGTGTCGCGGGCCAGCGCCGCAGCGTCGCTGACGCCGTAATAGCTCGCCCCGCCCTGGAAGAAGTTGCGAAAGGCGAGTGCCGCGAGCGTGGTGTAGCCGCCGGCGCTGCCGCCGCTGATGACGACACGCTCTGCGTCCACCAATCCCCGCTCCGACAGAAATTTGGCGCCGTTCACGCAGTCGTCTATATCGACGATGCCCCAATTCAGCCTAAGCCGCTCCCGATATTCGCGTCCAAATCCGGTGCTGCCGCCGTAATTGACATCGAGCACCGCAATGCCGCGGCTGGTCCAGAACTGGATCCCGAGATTGAGCGTGCTCGACGCTGAGGAGGTCGGGCCGCCGTGACACTTGACCAGCAGCGGAGGCCGTTCGCCCGCACCGCCGGCGTAATCGGGATTATGGGGCGGATAGAACAATCCGAACGCCGTCCTGTCTCCAGTCGTCGGGAATTCCACCGGTTCGACTTTGGCGAGGTAGTTGACGATGCGCGGCTCTGTTCGATCGAGCAGGTCAGTCGCCTGCTTGAGCATGCGATGTCGCCCCGATTGGAGATTTAAGGCGATGATGGAGGTTGGCCGGTCCGGCGCTCCAGCCCGAAACGCCACCCGGTCGCCGTCGGCACGGACCGACCCGAATTCCGTGAACTCGGTCTTGACGGCTTGCAGGGTCCCGGTCGTCAAATCCAACGTGGCGAGCTCGCCAAGCCCGCCCGTCGTATAAGCACATACGATACGCCCGGCGCCGGAGAATGCGTAGCTCGACATGCCGAGATTCCATTGCGGCATGCCGAATTCCGCCGCCTTCGGGCAAAGCGGCCGCGTCGTTGTGGCGGCGACATCGTAAGCGTAAAGATTCCACCAGCCGGTGCGATCGGAAACGAAGACAATCTCGTTGCCATCGGGCGACCATTCAGGCTGGAAGACCGATTCGTCCAAGCCGCCTGCGATGACGCGGACGCCGGCAGGCGCGCCACGGGGATCGAGTTCCGCGAGATAAAGCGTGGTTCCGTTCCAAGGCATGTTGGGATGATCCCAAGCAAGCCACAGCATGCGCTTCCCGTCTGGCGCCAGGCGCGCCGAACAGAAGAAATCGTGTCCGCCGATAAGCACCTCGCCGGCGCCGCCACGATCGAGATCAATCGCCACGATGGCGTTGACGGGCTCGCCTTCGACCGTATGATCTTCGCGCACGCCAATCCAGCGCCCGCGCCGCCGGTCGAGCACGCCGTCGCTGTAGCGCCACACCCCTCCCTTCCCGGCCCCGCTTGCGGAGGAGAAAAGGGAGGGTGTCAGCGGCTCGGGGTCAGCCTCGGCGGCACGCTGGCGGTACAGGCGCTGGTCGACAAAGTTCGAAAAGATACACGTCCCGTCCGCTACCAGCCACGCCGCGCCGCCATACTCATGAACACGCGTGCGGACATTGAAGCCGGCGGGCGTGATGTCAGCGACAGCGCCGTCAGGGCCGGCGCGAACGATCACATTACGGCCTTGCTGCTGCGGCCGCCCTTCGAGCCAGTAGACGTGATCCCCGTCGACGCGAACGTCCGACAACATCGTGCTCTGGGCGACGATGAGGTCGGAGGTAATTGGCGATTTCCAGGAGCCGTAAAGCGCGGTCTTGGCTGTAGGCATTGGCATCCTAATTCTGAGGGTCCAGCCGCCTGAACTTCTGAATGCGTTGTCCGGTGTTCACCTCGGCCGTATAGATGTTGCCCTGGTGATCGACCGCAATGTTATGCAGCGCCGTGAACTGTCCGGCCTGGCGGCCGACGCGGCCGAAGCGCCCCAAGATCTCCTTGGTGGCGTGGTCCAGGATGCGCACTTCACCGTTGGCGCCGTCGGCCATATAGATGAATTTCTGTTCCTTGTCGGGCGAGAATACGAGCTCGTAGACTGACCCCGTGGCCCGCGTGTTCTTCTCATAAAAATGCTCCGACACGAACGTGCCGTCCTTGCGGAAGATCTGAACGCGATCATTGGTGCGGTCGCAGACATAGACGAATCCGTCCTTGTCGAAGCGCACGCAGTGCACCGGATTGCCGAATTGCTGGGAGGGAGCCTTGGTGGGGTCGTAGGGCGGCGTCTTTTCATCGCTCGGCCTCTTGCCGTAAGCGCCCCAGTGGCGTTTGTAGGCGCCCGTTTCGGAATCGAAAACGACGATCCGTCGATTGGCATAGCCGTCGGCAGCGAACACCTCCTTGGCGGCAGTGTCGACGGCGATGTCGGCTGGCGAGCCAAGCCGCTCGGTCGAATTGCTGTCATTGCCGGCGCCGGATTTGCCGATCTGCAGCACGAACTTGCCATCCATTGTGAACTTGAGAAGCTGGCCGTCCGACTTGCCGTTACCGGCGAGCCAGACGAAATCATTGTCGTCGATAAAAATTCCGTGCTCGGACTCCGGCCACTGATAGCCCGGCCCCGGACCACCCCATGCGCGCAAAAGATTGCCCGACTGGTCAAATACCAGCACCGGCGGCGCCGCCGCACAGCACCGGGACGGGGGCGGATTTTGCTCGGCCGCACGCTCGCGCTGGGTCAACGAATTCGGGCGTTGGACGATCCAGATGCGGTCAAGCCGATCGACCGTGATGCCGGCGACCTGGCCGAGGATCCACGCCTTCGGTAGCGGCTTCGGCCACAGCGAATCGACCTGGAACTGCGGAATGGCTGGCTTCGCATCTTGTGCTGATGCGGGGCACAGCGCCGCCAACATCGCGGCCGCTGCCATCAGAGTATGGGTAACTTGTTTCATCATTTCCTCCCCGTGTCTCTCCCGGGACGGCGGGCATCCGGCTGCCGCCTCACCACCCTCCCCAGCTCGCGGGAGGGAGTGAGGGAGCGACAGGGCGAGACGCCCCTCGCTCCAGGGCTAAAAGCGCTGGGCACAAGACCCGAATGAGTCCAATTTCCATCCCAAGGTTCGTGTTATACAGCCTCGCGAACCACACGGGTACCCGCATATGCGTTACCGTCCAGCTTCATTGGCTTTGGCCACTGCATTGGTATTTTTGCTAGCCGGTACGGCTGCTCGGGCCAGTGGTCCGGAGCCTGTCGAATTGCGCGAGGGGGACATCACTCTGAAAGCCGTTGTCTACCGGCCCGATGGCGCCGGCCCGTTTCCGGCGGTGATCGCGATGCATGACTGTTCCGGCCTGACCAACGCTTCGGGCGCGGTCGACACCAAATACCGCGAATGGGCGCAATTGCTCGTTAGGAACGGCTTCATCGTGCTGTTTCCCGAGAGCTACAGCTCGCGCGGACTCGGCGGCCAGTGCGCCGCCCGCAGCCGTCCGGTACGCCCCGACCGCGAGCGGGTCGCGGATGCGAATGCGTCGCGACGGTGGCTCGGCCAACAGGCCGACGTGCGGGCGGACCATATTTCGCTGCTCGGCTGGGCGACCGGCGGCAGCAGCGTGCTGTGGGCGATACGCCCGCAGCGCAAGCCGGAAGACAAACCCGATTTTAGATCCGCGGTCGCGCTCTATCCGGGCTGTCGCCGCCTCGACTCGACCGCCTGGAGTGCCCGTGTCCCCACCCTGATCCTCATCGGCGCTGCCGACGACGTGACGCCGCCGCAGGAATGCGAGCAGATGGTGGCCGGCGCCAAGGGCCGCAGCGCGCGCATCAGCATGATCGTCTATGCGGGCGCATTTCATGACTTCGACCATCCCAATCGACCGGTGCAGGTCCGCACCGGCTATGCGGTCTCGGCCGACGGCTCGGGGCGCATTCACACCGGCACCAACGCCGCCGCCCGCGCCGATTCGCTCAAGCGCGTGCCGCAGTGGCTGGCACGGTGAGGTTGGGATCGTGGTGAAACCGGGAACAGCGGGACCGATGGCCTGTCACGTTCAGTTCGCTTGCGGCTTGCACGCGGTCGCGCCAAGAAGGGGTGCAGCTTAACAGCGATGACTGAGGCCATGCGAGGTGCCGCATAGGGTGACGAAATCGCTGTTCGGCGCGACCATCGTGGGTCTCGCAGCCGCGGTGTCTTCGATGCCATCGAGCGCCAATTCACCGCGACGCTGACGGCGGCCGGCAGCGGGACCTTCACCCAGGTGCTGTCGGGCGAAGTTGACATCGGCTTGGCGACGCCGCCCGCTCAATGCTATCGAGC
>JASHRR010000946.1 GCA_030037185.1 Xanthobacteraceae bacterium
TTGCTGAACTCACTCGGTAGTCGAGGCAAAGATACCAATGCCCGTCGCCATCGAACGGAGCAAGCCCGCGGAGTGGGAAGCTGATATGCTCCTGGAGATCGTACCAGTCGAGCGACCACCGGATCAATGACGGAAAGTTTGGACCAACACCGGCAATCCTGAAGGCGCCAGCTTCGGGCCGTGCAGGACGACACGCGAACCCATGAGGTCGTCGAAATGCGCGAGCTGGCCGCGAATCAGGTCATCGACATCGACTCCCCGCCACTCATTCCGAACGAGCAAGTCCTGATTGGCGGAGATCGGGCATAAGCTTCCAGCCGAGTACGTGGCTTTGCTCAAAAAGCAGAATGGCGGCTACATCCGCTTCTCGCTTCCGGATATGGCTCACTCCATCTCGACCGACAGGGGGCGCGTGGATATCTGCTGGGGCGCCGACAGCGGCACCTTCACGATGAGCTGGACCGAGCGCAAAGGGCCGCCCGTGCGTCCGCCTGAGCGTCGCGGGTTTGGCACAACAGTCATGGAACGAATGGCGAACGCAGCCTAGGCGGTACAGTCGACCTCTGTTACGCGGCCTCCGGCGTGACTTGGCGATTGACCTGTGCAGCGGAAAACGCGCTAGAGCCCACCGTGCGGTAAACTAGGCAATCTCGGTCGCCAGAGTGTCCGGACTGGACCAGCTGAACCAGCGTATTGTATCGCAGCTAGGGAGCGGCGCTCACCCTACGAACAAATCCGGCGGGATTAGTCTCGGACAGCGCCCCCCAATTGGCTTCCCAGTGGAGGCGACAGGCAATTTAAGCGCGGAAGCGATGCTCTCGGGGCCAACGAGGATATCCAATTGCGCGCCAAGACTAAACGTCTGTTGCTGGCCCACAGCCGCTGTGAGCCCTCGATCGGGCCGGTACGGCAGCTGTCGAAGGCACTACGGACCAAAGTTGGTTTTAGACGAAGTTGATGCCCGGATCGCTAACGCGGCGTGCAGCATTCCCAGCTAGGCAATTCACCATCGCTGCACGTTCAATGCCGGAAAGTCGGTTTCAATTCGTCGCCGAGCGGCCTCACTCTCGCGGACTTCTCCCCGCAGCCGATAGCGCCGCTTCGCTTTCGCGCCGCTCGGCCGGTATCACCGGGTGCTGACGAGGATTGAATACCGACAGATGGGGAGCAGTGCTTGGGCCTCGCCCGGCGGGAATAAGCGAGGCGCGCGCAGCCAGGCACTTCCGTCGGCACCGGCGCCTTGGCTACACTCGGCCCATGGAAACCGAGAATCTTGAATACAAGATCGTCCGGACGACGGTAAGGATACCGAGTGCTGGCGCGCGCCGACGCATTCGGGCGTGAAGATTATCAAGCGGCGGCGCCTCGGCGAGCCGAAGCCTGAGCTGCCGACCTTAGGGGATGGGGAGATCAGGGATGCCTCTGTATGACTACTTTTCTGCCTCTTCGGACGAGGTGGCGGCGACGGCGATCCATCGCATCGGTGGGCCAGGCGCGCCGTCCGAGGGTATAACACCGCTGCCGGCGTTCGACACGCTCCAGACGAAAGGCATAGACCCATTTGTTATGCTCGGTAAGCTGGAAGCGCTGCTCACCGGCCGCGACTACGAGGAAATCGTCAAGGGATCGCGCGCGGGCAGGGTACTGGCGGACGAGGACGGTGGCGAGCGCACGGTGTTGACGTTGACCGATGAATTACAGACTGCGCTCGCCGATGCCGATGACGAGCGGTTGGTGGCCGTGGCGGTGCCTTGGTCGCAGATCGAGGAATTCCGGGGTGCCAACACGGCGGGGCTTGCCGCATGGCTCAGTGAGTTTGCGGAACTGGCCCGCCGCGCCCGTAAAAGGGGCGAACGGCTGTACTGCTGGGCCGCCATTTGATCCTTGCGGCGCGGCAACACTGCCCTCCACACGCTGATGCCGCACACGCCCAACGCCTCAGCGATCTCATCCGCCCCTTCCGCCGCGTCCAGCCGCCTGACACAATGCGGCCATGGAACACGAATCGCTCGAATACAAGATCGTCATGGACGACGGTAAGGACACCAAAGTGCTCGCCCGGCTCGAGCACCTCGATCTGGCTGGCCCGGCGTACAAGGCGGCCGTCTTCAAATACCCAAAATGCAATATCGCCCTGCGCCACGGCGAGCGGATCATCGAGCAGCACCTCGGCGAGCCGAGGCCGGAGCCGCCGAGAGATCCCAATCTGAAAAGCTGGTCCGCACACCTGATCGGCGGCAAGAAGATGCAGCATCTCGGCTACGTCGAGGCGGTGAGCGAGGCGGCGGCGATCGAGGCCGCGGCCGTGCTGTTTGGACTGAACGACGAGCGGCGCAAGCGGCTGACGATCAATCCACGCCGCTAGCTTCAGAGGCAGGCAGATGAGGACCCGCCCAGCCAGCATGACCTTGTGGCGATGACCCGCCGCAAGGGGGAAATCACCCGCGGCGATCTCAAGCGCAAATGGCCGCATCACATGGCGCTTCCAGCTGAAAAGGTCCGCGGCCTCAAGAACAGTGAGGTGATATTTATCGCGGCTGCGGCCTATCGGCAGCGCAACTAACGTACTCTCTGCGCCGCGATGACAGCGACTTCGTGGTGTTCTGCTTCTCCAAGCCGGAACACGCGCAGGCCTTTGCCGATCGCTTTGGCGGCGCGCTATTCCGATCTGGCCGCTGGTAGCGACAGCGCCGGCTCAACGCATTCGCGGTGCGGGCAGATTAAACGCCAAATCAAGCCCGAGGGAGCATACTCAAGCTGGACCTCACCATTGATGGTCTGCTTCACCAGCGAGGTTACGACCGTGCTGCCGGACCCGCGCCGCTGCGGTGCCGAAACGGGCGGCCCTCCGCGCTCGGCCCAGCTCATCGTGAAGGTGTCGCCATCGACTCCCCAACGGATATCTACACGACCCATTTCCGTCGAGAGCGCCCCGTATTTCGCGGCGTTGGTCGCAAGTTCATGGAATGCAAGACCGATGGCTTGAGCGGCAGCCGCGTTCAGATGGAGTTTCGATCCGCACAGGTTCATTCGCGTTCCGATCAGGTCCGCAAAATGCCTGAGTTGAACGTGCACTAAATCCCTTACGTCAATTCGCTTCCACTCATGGCGAACCAGCAGGTCCTGATTGGACGCAAGCGCCCGGATACGCTCGGTGAGACGGTCAATGAAGTCCTGCGCGGTGCCCTTGGCGGTCTGGCGAGCAATCACCTGTACGAGACCGAGAACGTTCTTCGCGCGATGCCGGGCTTCACGCATCAGCACGTGAATCCGCTGCTCATAAGCTCTCCGATCGGCGGCGCCCGTCTGACAGGGGTCCCAAGCCGGTGTCAACAAATTTCCAAAGGCGCTTGTCGCCGCCGCGAGTGAGAACCATAAAATTTGAGGTGGCCCCGGGTCCTTTGAACAAAATTTCCGCGTCGCTAAGTGGATCGATCGCCTCCGCAAACGCGGCCTCGACACGAGGCGATAACGGACACGGGGAACTATGGGTTCCCTTGTGTCCGTCCATAAAATGGACGGACACGACGCGAGGCCAGGACTGCACGTCCATGTCCACTGCGGTCGTCCGGAGCTTCGTTTCGATCATACGCGAATAGATTCGGTCGCTGTCCGGCAGACGAGACGAATCAAGGGTCACTCTTTCTGTGATGCTTGGATCGTGTTGCCCGCCCGATACCGAATCGCCGAGCGCCTTACGCGCCGGCCGATTCTCGGCTTGGGTGGTGCAATACGGCACGGCTTTCGAACAGGACGGTGGTCTTGAGGCCTGCCGAGCGGCAAGCTGCGACGAAGCAGCACGCGGCACGGATCGGGGGGAAAAAACGGCCCCTCATCGCGGTTGTTCAAAAGTGTAATGGCCCCTGCAACGACCGGCGTCCAAGGCTTACACCTCGTGCCGTTGAGGCTGCGTGTCGGGAGGATGGACGCACTCACTGGCGCCAGGGAGAACAAGGAGGTTCTCATGATCAGGAGTACCGTTTACGTCGCCATTGGGTTCGCCGCACTCTCCTCAATGGCCTTGGCAGAAGACGTTTCTTCAGCGACGGCGCCTTTGCCTCCCGGGACATTCACCACGTCAGCGCACTCTGACGAATGGAAAATAGCAAACGCGCTGAGCGCCGGCCCCGCCAACATCACGGATCGCGCGGCCGTCGCGGATTGGCCTGCGAATCCGAAGGACGGAATGTCTCATGGCAGAGTACTTCGTCAGGGCACCAATGGTTGGACATGCATGCCCGACGTCCCCGGGAGGCCTCAGCATGACCCGATGTGCGTGGACGAGACCATGATGAAGTGGCTCATGGCGACTCTGGCCGGGAAGAAGCCCGATATCGATCGCGTTGGACTCTCCTATATGTTGATGGGCGAGGCGAGGCAGGGACAGGGCGCAACTCCGGCAAAAGACCCCAGCCAGGTCAATGAATGGTTCTATGTCGGCCCGCATATCATGATCGTGCTTCCCGATTCAGCCAAGGACGCGCTCCGGGGCATCAATCAGGATCTCTCCAATAACCAGCCCTATACATCGCTCCTCAGTTCGGCAGATGCAGCAACGCCAATCTGGGTCATTCCCGTTGCAAAGGCCGGCGACAGGATCAAGGAGGAGCCAGCGAAATAAGGGCCTCGTATCAGTCGAAGTGGAATCGGGGAAGCAGTCATGATTAAGAGCGACCTGTATCCTCAATAGCCGGGCGCACGCTTCGACCACGCGAATTACCGGGGCAGCACGGGCCGCATAATCAAACGGCGCACGCACCCGGTCGGGCAATCCGCCAAATCATAGTGATTGCTCCCACAGTGAGCTGTTGGTAGTCGTCCAGCCCAACGCGATTGAAAGCCCTCCACTTGGTATTCTCCAGGTCTGACTCGTGCCGCCGATAGAACTCGGCCCGTACCTGCTCGACGTCGACAGCGCGAACCGTTTGGCCTTCTTCGATTTCGATGTCGTGGCCATGAGCATTGATTGCCCTTCGTCACGTGCGTTGGGATGCTCAGTCCCCAGTTGGCGCGGAGGTATTCGTCGGCGCGTAGCCGCTGTGCCTCCTTCGCTTTGCGCTCAGCCTCATCCTTGACGAAACGCACCGTCTCGTTCGCGGCTTCGTGCTCGATCCGCACCCGGATTAGTGTCCCATCGGGGCATCGTGGCCCCGCCCTGGGCGCGTGAATGTGGCACAATAATTGTGCTGCTCGGCAGCGAGGAGGCGCCCGACACCGTACTCGGCAACCCGAAAGCTGGCGAAGACGACATCAAGGGCCTGTCAGTTTACCTCAATAGCCGCTTCTGGAATCCGCACCCCACGGAAATCACCGCGGTCGAGCTCCGCAGCGAGCGCAAGACTTCGTGGCCGATTGGCCCAAACGACCGCGACGATGCGCGCCGTCCAAACAATCGGAAGATCCTCGGTGCGAAATACTATCTCACCGAAATCTCCGCGAGCAGCGGTAGCCTCAGCGCAAACGGTACCGTGCCGATTGACGACGGACAGGTACGGGCGCACTGGTATCTATGGGAGGGTGAACGACCGCACATCCATTCGTACGCGAAAAGACCTGGCTACATCGCGGTGAAATATAAGGATGAGCTATTCGAGCTCACAACGCACAAGGCGCACTTCCGCTGGTTCGGCATTGCCGACGCAAAGGTGCAGCAGAACCTCACCATAATCCTGGAGCCGGATCTTTTTAACTCGCAAATCTCGAACTGGGGTATCCATCCGGACCAGAGCCGCAATCGCCTCATCTTCACGGGAAATGGCGAGAAGGGCATCGGCGTGCCCTTCTCTGACTGGGGATTCGACTTCTCCGACAACATGCCGAAGGAAATCAGCGATGCAATCATAAAGGCCCGCGGCGACATTGAGGGCGCACTCGAAGATGAACAGTACCGAAAGCGCCTCGAAGACAAATTCGGCAGTCGGTGGGTCACGACTCAGCTCGTGCAGGCGCAGGAGCGTGACGAACAGACACGAACGGCGACCGCGACAAAGAGACGGCCGAGGTGATCGAGCAGGCCCGCGAGCGTGAGCGGAGCGTACGCAAAAAGCGCAAGAATCAGCGCCGGGTGCAGATCATCCGTCGGCGTGCCACGGAGGGGGGTAATGGCCAGGGCATTGAAAGACAGGTCGCCGTCGACGTGCCTAAGTACCGATACGTCAGCAAGGATGAGTTCGATGAGCCCTGGCACCTTGCATCCTGGGTGCCTAACGATCCCGAGGGTCCGACCGTGCTAATGAACCGGGAGGCTCCCCTCCTCTTGGAAGCGATCAAGCATCATCAGCAGCAATACCCGGAAGTGTTCGCGATCGATGTCGAGAAGATCGTAAAGGATACGTATGGCCAGGTCGCCGTGTGCAAGATCGCCCATTTGCGGAAGCTCACGACCTATGTCGCTGAAGACCGGCTCGATCTCACTTACCGCAATGAGGCTGCCTTGACCGTATCGCTAATGGGTCTTCTCGCCGAAGAGAGCCTGATCGCGCAGCGTCTGGGAAAGCTAGGTCGCAAGAAGAGCGCGGCCTAAAGGAAATCCTTACATGCAGCCGCGCCGTCGCTATGGCGCCGACTCGGGGAACCCCTGGCGGACCGGATCGGCGTGCAGCGGGCGCTGTCCGGGCGCGGCCCGTCTTGATCGTGCCGGCCACGGGCGTAGAGGCGCAGGACCCAAATGGAACCCGCGGGACCCCAGAACGTCCCCAGCGCTCGCCAACGCGCAGAGCCACGGGACGCATCGACGGCAGACGGCCCACTGCTCACCCTTGGTTCCGGTGAGGAGTGATGGGACCCGTGTGGCCGCAAGGAGTATGGTCCGCGCCTGGGCCTCGGTGAAGGCCCAGTCTCCCCCTCCTCACCTTGGTTCTCGGGACTTGAACGGGTTGACCTCTGACCCCCTTGGGTCGCTTGCGCATCCCTAGCAGGTCAAAGCTGGACCCATGCACCTTGACATCCCTGGCACCTTTGGCCGCCACCGACCTACCTGCGCATCTATCTGCCGAGGAGGGCCCAATGGGGTTGGAGTGCGGTGGTGCCACATTATGGTCTAGTGCACTTGCCGGGGCTGGGGGCAGGCCGAGATTTTGGAAATCCATGGGCAATAAGAGGCACATCGGCGGAGCCGCTTAAGCGCTTAAGCCGGGCCGTCCCGTGGAAGAGAGCCGGCGCTCGTCGCCAGCGCGAGCAAGCACGCAGGCTTCGCGTAACGCTACCTTTGCTATCCCTTCATCGCTGGCAGTATTAATCTCAGCAGCGAAACAGGAGGTGATGTCATGAAATCGTATATGACCGCCGCCACGCTCGGGGGTGCAGCGCTTGTCTCGGTTGCTGCGGCCGTGGCACAAACGCCAACGACGCCGGCACGCGCCATGAAGGGCACGCTTATCGAGGCGGCCGTGGCGAGCACCAACGTCCCAGCCCCGGTACCGATCACCTATTACCTGCCCAAGAATTATGACGCGAGCCGCGCAGAGCGCTATCCGCTCCTCATTCAACTTCACGGTGGCGGCGGCTCAAACAAAGACATGGAAAATTTCCGAGCCCTGTCGGTGGGCGGGGGCATGGGCGGGCTGCTCGATCAGGCGATCGAAAACGACTTGGTCGCGCCGATGGTGTCGGTCATGCCGTCTGCCGGCCGCGCATTCTACATGAATTTCAGGGACGGTTCGCAGAAGTGGGAAGACTTCGTGATAAAAGATTTACTGCCCTACATGCGCAAGAACTTCAATGTGGTACAGGGTCGCGAGGGCACGTTCATCACGGGCATCTCGATGGGCGGCACGGGTTCGCTACGCATGGCGGTGAAGTATCCCGAAGTCTTCCAGGCGGTGGCCAGCCAGGAACCGGCCATCGAGCCCGCGCTGGCGTATGATGACATTACACTGCGCGACAAAATTGGTCGGCCCGACGGCAACCCCGAGGCCCTCCAGGATCGCATTCTTCTCAAACGAATTTACGGCGATCCGATCGACAAGGACTATTGGGCAGCCAACCATCCGACTACCATCATCAAGAAGGACCCTTCGCGTCTCCTGGGTCTTGGCATCTATCTCGAGGCCGGCGATCAGGACTTGTTTTATATCGACCAGGGCACGGAGTTCGTCCATCGCGTGCTGTTTGATGCTGGAATCAGCCATGAATATCGCTTGGTCAAGGGCGCGGACCACGTTGGCGCTTCGCTAGTGCCGCGCTCGCTCGATGCGTTCGCCTTCATCGGACGCCAGCTCAATCCGCCAAAATGGATTGACGACACGGCGCTCAGGTTTCGCGCGGCCGCCGACGAGAACAAGAAGGCGCGTGGCTACCGTGTGATGCCGTTCGATCCCAACCGCATCCATGCGGAGTAGTCATCAATCGGAACTCTAACCCTCGCAAACTTCCTACGCTGCTCTTGCGCCTCATGCCAGCCGGCAGTGCCAGCGTTCGAACGCACTTTGGTTGCGTTGCTGCTCACGTGTCAGGTTTTCGTCGGCGCAT
>JASHRR010000011.1 GCA_030037185.1 Xanthobacteraceae bacterium
GCGGCTTGATAGTCGATGAGCCGATAACGTTCGACCACATGCAGGGCCGGCGTGTGCGGAGTGCCGAATTGGTCGACCATGGTGTATGGGCCCGTCTTGATTCCAACGGTGTCGATCACCAGTGCATCGCCCTCGTAATGGCCGACGGAATCTCCAAACCAGGACGGCGTCAGTTGCGCGGGATGAACCTGGTTCAGGCGCACGTGGCGGACTTCATGATCGAAGACATACAGGATCGTGATGCTGTTCGGCTGCTGGAGCATCTCCATGCCCAGGTTATAAAAGACGAAAGGCACCCCGCTGGGCCTACACTGGTTAATCGGATTAGGAGCTGGGCCAGCGTTTAACTCGATTTCGGCGTGCTTCTTGACGACCTCCGCCGCCTGCGGCTTTAAGATCGGATTGGTGTAATCGCCAACCCGGCGGCCGCCCGCGCTCACAATGGGAGCGCTCGCGACGCTGAGGGGCTGGCCGTAGATGTCGACCGCCGCCCTCTGGCGCGCTTTGTTCAACACCGGGCCGGGTCCCGATGCGGGCGGCGAGAAGCCGGGGCCGAGCGAATTAGCCCACAGGCGGGAGAAATCTGGGATGGATGCGGCGCTTTGCGTAGCGCTGCTCGCTGCCCCTGCGGCCGGAGCTGCGTTTTGCCCGAAGGCTGGTGTCGCCGCTGCTGCCGCCAACGACGCCAATAAAAGGAAATCCCGCTGCCTGTGCATGCCCAACTCCCGTTTAGGCCAAGCCAGCCATCTTGTTGATCATGCCTTATGGTTCGAACCGACGCAATTGGGGGGGCCGGACTTGCTGAAACCCCGTGCCCGGGAACCAGTCACATCACCCACCTGCCAGTACATCCGCGGTCGGGTTTTGGTTCTTCGCGCTGCCGATTAGACAGCGTGCAGATTGCGCCGAGGACTTGCCTGTCCTTCGATCAGTGACAACGTCGAAAGCAATCTTCTGTCCGAGGACACGCATGCCGGCGCGTGCGACCGCGCTGATGTGCACGAACACATCCTTGCCGCCATCATCCGGTTGAATGAAGCCGAAGCCTTTTTGGTTAATGAACCGCTATCACGGTTGCTTTTGTCATATAGCTCTTCTTTTCAGGTACGTGTGTAATGTGGCCGCGCGTCAGCCGAGCCGATTTGTTCGAGATTTGGAGAAAATTTGTCAGTCCAGCCGCGGGATGCGCGGCGAGGCCAAGTCGTTCAGCCGAAGCTCGATTCTTGATGTATGGGCCTTTTTCAGCCAGGCCGCAAGGTTACCCGCAAAAGTCTTGAGAAAAGGCTGGCTATTTCGCCGACCAGTACCCATGTTGGTGTTGCGTATTGCCATATGGGCTCCTCACCATCAGCAGTGCGAGGCCACGAGGGGGCACGGCCTACCTGAGCACCGACATTCGACCGGGTGATACGGGCGCGTGTGCTCCGCGTCCAAGTCGCGCCCAAATTCGTCCTCAAGAGCCGCCGGAGCACAACCCTATGCAGGTCCTCGTTCGCGATAACAACGTCGATCAGGCTCTTCGGGTCCTGAAGAAGAAAATGCAGCGGGAAGGCGTGTTCCGTGAAATGAAGCGGCGTCGCTTCTATGAGAAGCCATCGGAGCAGGCGGCACGAGAAAAGTCCGAGGCGGCACGCCGCGCCCGTAAGCTTGCCCGCAAGCAGGCGATCCGGGATGGACTGGTCGCAGCGCCGAAAAAAAAGCTAGCACCGCCCCGCAAAGGCGCCGCAGCGCTGCCGCCGCGCGCAAATCCCTAGATCACCAAGAGCTGATTCCATGCGACTCTTTATCTTCAAGTCAGAAGTAAACACCGGTCTGCGGGCGTTTGCCGGAGACGCCGCGGGTCGCAAACTGCCCGATCAGTTTAGTCCCTGGCGACAGATTGGTGCGGTTCGCCCCGAGAGCGCTCCTCCTTACAAACTGTCGCGCGATACGATCGAAGAAGCCATCAGCGCTCATGGCTTTCAGCTTTGGCGCGTCAAACCAAAGATGGCGAAGCCGGGATAAAGCTCGCGGGCTCTGGCCTCACTCGACCGAGACCAGCGCTGCGTCTTCGGAACGATTCTTGTCACCGGGCCGTTGACCCACGCAAACTCCACATCAGGCGGCGCGGCTTAGGCAATTTAAACGCGGAGGAGAGTTTCATGACCTCCAAGGAAGAAGCCGAACTTCTTTTCCAGCAGAAGCCACTATCCGGTGGCCCACGCTCGATACCCGAGTATGAACAACGCGCGCGCGCAGAGCGCACAAAGATCGCCAAGCTTCGGGTCTTGCGCCTTGCGCGCGAGGCAGCGTTGGCGACGGAGAAACGGACACAGCAAAAGTCATCAAGGACTTCGCGGGGCGCCACGCTCTCTAAAGAGTAGCTACACCAACATTGCGCGCGTGAACGCTTGAGGGGTGATCGCCCGCAGCGAAGCGGAAATTATCCGGTTCGTCGAACGGCGTTCCGGCACCTTCGAGCTGTCCGCGAATGGCCGCGATGCGTTCCACGCCCGGGAAATCGCAATCCGTCTGCGGGGCGGCGAAACCAGCGTCACTTGCGGGCTTTGCGATCTCTTTTTCGCCCGTTCGCTTTCTTTGACGGAACGGCGCCACGGATAAGAAAATCGTCAGCCGACTTTCCGCCTTTCATTGCAGCGGTCAACCACCTTGGTGTCAACCCGCGTCCCGCCCAAGTCTCTGCCGGATTCTGCGGGTTACGATATTTCGGCGCAACCGGTCCCCTTAGTCCGAACCCCGAGCCACTTTTTCGAAGCGTTTTAGCGCCCTGCAACCGACTGAGTTTTGCGAGTTCGGATTCGATTGTGCGCCGCTGCTCGATAACCTTGCTCGCGAGAGCGGCTTCGACGCGATCGCGAAGATCGGTAAGCCTGCTTATTGACATTGATTTCAAGTTCATCTGATTTCCTCCTGCGCTCAAACAGATGCGAGCCGCATAGGCTGCGTAACTTTGCGCGCGCATCTTGTGGTACAAAGGGGCATGCTAAAATACGACCCAATTGTCAACAAATTCTACAGCTTTGTCGCGCCGGAACGCCCGGCAAACCGCCCGTCCAATCAACGATGGGAGCTCCTGCGTTTGGCGGAGCTTGGTGCAATGATTGCCCATGCGCCGACCGATGGGAACCGCTGAGCAACTTTCGATAGGGATCATTTGATCGGGATTGTGCAATAGGCATGGGCCTTACAGACTCGACAAATCGCTGACGCTCCGCGATATGGGTGTTAGATTAGCGCGTATCGCGGCAAGAACGCTGCGGATGGTGCGTCGCGCGCGTTCCTGACCGCTCTCCTGGGGTATACCTTCCGACGACGGGTCGTGAACCATCGCACGCGGAATAGTCTGTTTGTGAGCTTCACCCCGACGGTCAGCGCAAGGGCTCTGAAATCCATGCGTGCAACTACGCGGAGGCTAAACTACCGCAATCGATCGGACCTGAGCCTGCGGGACATCTCCCGGCTGCACAACCCCACGGCTCAAGGGGCACAAGACGCGGGCCGGCCTCTTCCTCCAAAAGGTGGCAGAGAAACAGCCGCAACTGTTCGCGCACTGGCAAAACAGGATGGTGGGATCGTTTGTCTGATGGGAGCGTGTGAATCGAGAGATTCAGGCACCGTTCTGAGAGAGGCCGGGGGTCAGATTTTCTCGGCCTATTCGCCACGAAACCTTCAACGTGATGAAAAATCACGGCTATGAACTCGAGACACTTCGGCCACGGCGAAGCATTTCTGGCGATGATGCTCGCCGCCCTCAACCTCCTTTCGCCTGGCATTCGGCGCTCGATATCGTCGAGCCGCTCTGGCAGGTGGCCCGCCAAGCCGCGGTGAATCGATCGAGCTTCTTCGCCCACACATCCTGACCTTGACAAGCTATGTGGTCTTCCCTTCCTGGTTGGTCCTCCTCGAAGCCCCGGCGACCTTCACGATCCCGGCCGGAACTGCTCCACACGCAGAAAATCGAATAGAACCACGCACCGACTACTTTTAGAATTGCTGCTTAGACATCCGCATGTTTGACGTCGGTGGCTGAGTGACAAACGTGTCCTGGCTTTTCTTCGCGTTTTCCGGCCCAGTGCTGTGGGCGATCTCGACGCATTTGGACAAATATCTGGTCGAAAAATATTTCAAGTACAGCGGCGTCGCGGTGCTGCTGATATTCACCGCCGGGATCGTCCTCGCCGCGCTGCCCTTCATCTGGTTCTTCGGTCCCGATGTGATGGGGCTCGGCCCGCGCAGCGCCACATTGACCGCGCTCGCCGGCGTGCTCTATATGAGCGGCCTGCTGTTTTACTTATGGGCGTTGCAATTCGAAGAGGCGTCGGTGGTGGCGCCGTTCTATCAGGCGACGCCGCTGTTCGGCTACGGGCTCGGCTATTTCGTGCTGGGTGAGACGTTATCGAATACCCAGTTAGCAGGCGGCGCATTCGTTATAGGTGGGACACTATTGGTTTCGCTGAACACGGGCGCAGCGTCGAAGTTCAACGTGCGTCTGGCAGCCCTGATGCTGACTTGCGGGCTGTCGATGGCCGTAAGCTCGCTGATCTTCAAATCATTCGCATTGCGGGACGAATTCTGGTCGGCGACGTTCTGGACGTATGCCGGGGAGGCGGCGTTCGGTGCGGCGATGTTGGCGGTTGCCTCTCACCGCAGGCAACTCATGGCGCTGCTCCGGTCGAGCCCGGCCGCCGTGCTGTCCATCAATGCGGCGAACGAATTGATCAATCTCGGCGGCGGGCTGGGTACGCGCTACGCACTGGTGCTCGCGCCACTCAGCTTGGTACAGGCGATCAGCAGCACCACCACGGTGTTCGTGTTCGGCATCGGCCTGTTGCTGACGATTTTCTTTCCGGCGCTGAGCTGGGAAAATCTTTCCGCGCGCGAGCTTGTCCGCAAAGGTTTTGCCGCCGTGTCCGTTGCATTCGGCGCCTATCTAGTCGGGCGCTAGGACGGTAATTGACATAAGTCATGGCGATAGCGGCTGTCTCCAGCCTAATGTGTTTCCATTTTTCACAGTTCGTGCAGGTGCGATGGAACCGATCATGGGATACGCTAGCGATGGTCAGGCCGTCTGCGGCAGCAGCAAGCGGTGTTGCTACGGCCGCCAGATCGGAACGCATTGCGGTCACGCTCACCGTCAACGGCTTGGCGCGCACGCTCGATGTCGAGCCGCAAATGACGCTGGGGGAAGCTTAGCGAGGGCCGCTGCACCTCAGCGGCACCAAGATCGCCTGCAATCGCGGCGCGTGCTCGGCTTGCACGGTCCGGGTCGACGGCCTTCCGGTCTGCTCATGCATGGTGCTTGCCATTGAGGCTGACGGCCGCAGCGGTACGACGATCGAGGGGCTCGTGAACGGCCAGTGCCTTCACCCGGTGCAGGAAGCGTTCATCACACGACGCCTTGAGTGCGGCTTTTGCACACCGGGTCTCATCATGAGCTGCGCCGCGCTTTTGGAACGCACGCCCGACCCTACCGGTGACGATGTCAAGACTGCCATCGGCGGGCATTTCTGCCGCTGCGGCGTCTATCCGCACGTCATTTGCCGCAACGTTTGCCGCGGCCAAAGCCGCGCGAGGCTTCGCGAGGGGCGGCGGTTCGTCCACCGGAATCTCCGCGTGATCTCGCCGAGGAGGTCGGTCCCCGCTTCGATGGCCGTGCCAAGGTCACCGGCGCCGCCCACTTTACGGTCGACTTCGTAGCCGCCGGCATGCTGCACGGCCGCATCCTACGGCTCGCCCCTGGCGCATGCGTACACAGGTTCGCTCGATCGACCTCACTGCGGCGGCGAGCCTCTCAGTTCGCGGAGCCATTGCCATCGCGCAGCCGGACAATCCGCCAACCGCGACGCTGCCCTACGTCGGCGCGCCGGTTGCATGCCGTTGCAGCATCCTTGATGGGTGGATCAACGCCACGACGGGGAAGCAGGAGACCTCAGGAGGTCTGATATATCCTGCCGCCCAGTAACGCTGGCCACGCCATTTTCAACAGTTCCATCCGGCGACGACCGGACTCATTTTTCCGCCAACCATGGAAAATTCGGCGCTGGATCACAGCGGTTGGGCACGAGGCCTTGCTGGGAGCCGACAGGTCGCCTTCCGATCTGGCGATACGGCTGCGACCAGGCCGACGACCCGGATCAGTTCATTCGCAGTCAAATGATGCGGGATGCAGTATATGGCCCCCATCATCAGAGGAGCTTTACACGTGGTGATCGACGCAGTCGGCGGTTTGATCTGCATCAATGTGGCTTTGCCATCGACTCGATATTGGGTGCGATTGTAGGAGCGAGGTTCACATTTGCAGTCGGTGTGGGCGCATTTTTCGCTTTGTTCGGCGGGGCTGACAGCCGGCGGCAGAATGATTATTTATGTGCCGGCAGTGCAACCAAGAGCAAATTAGAGTCGTCTTAGATGAAGCAAATCGACTTGAATTGCCTGTCTGAAAGACACCTGCTGGCGTTTGGAACCATCGTTCAGTGGTTTGCGCGATACGAGTTGCTTATGCAAGAAATCATGGCAATGAGTATTGGAGCTGACTCCGGTTCTATCGTGCTTTTAACTAGCGGCCTTGATTTCAGCAAGAAACGGCAGGCTTTACTTGCTCTGCTTCGTCACCGAGACATTCCAGTCGATCAATATGACGAAATCAACAAGTTTCTTATGGTTCCTCACACCCTGTTTCCGCTGCGAAATGATATTGCGCATTCCGGATGGGTAGTTGGTCCCTCTTCAGGCTGGATTCAACCTGATTGGATTCTGCGACTACCGCCTAGTGTCAAACCGTTACATGGTTACGGCCTTGTTGAGCAGGAAGAAGAAAAAAGCGCCTATAGCCTCGACGAATTCGGAGAAATTGTCGAAACATTGGGCGCAAACTATAGGAGCTTTGTTGAATACCTTAGGGAAATAGGATTAGTTGACAAATAGCGTGCTCCGCGGACCGGTCAATTGACGATGGTATCTATAAGAGCCACAAAGGCCTCAATAGACACGACTGCGCTGCGCGAAATGAAAGCGCGGCGCCTCGAAAGCGCAGCGCCTCGAAAGCGCAGCTCCTCGGAGCGAGACTCATCGCCAAGTGCTCGGCATCGGTCGGGTGAGCGTCTATCGGATATTGGAGGCGATCTCAAAACGGGCGACGGGCGGCCAAGGCCGCGCACTCGCCAATGCTGGTGAGCGCTGGACGCAACGGCGCGGTGATGCCTGCCTCAAGGCGTGTGGTGTTCGT
>JASHRR010000947.1 GCA_030037185.1 Xanthobacteraceae bacterium
GTTCGACTTGGATCCGGTCGGACTGGCTTGCGCAATATTGGGGGCGATCTTTGTCGTCGCTATGGGACTGTATCTGGTCCACTCGAACGGCACGGCCGATCCGAAGCCGGCGCCATCAGCCAAGGGCGTATCTTGACGAGCTCGATGTGAGGTCGCAACAGCCGCCTTGCGGCGACGGCTTTTGCCAGAGCCGCGCGGCGACGGGTCACCGGGCTGGGGACTATGGCCCCCGGCGACGTTGCAGGTTCATCACCCTGGGGTGAAACTGCGGGCGAACAGGCCGCTTACGCCATGAACCAAACGGTGCGCAATGGGAGGGTCGCGGCGCGGATCGGTGCGTCCGCTTGCCCGCATGACTGCCCGTCGACCTGTGCGCTGGAGGTGGAGATCACCGCTGGCGGCACCATCGGCCGCGTTCACGGCGCGGCGGCCAACGACTACACCTCAGGGGTCATCTGCACCAAGGTGGCGCGCTATGCCGAGCGGGTGCACCATAAGGATCGTCTGCTCACGCCGCTGCGCCGCAAGGGCCGCAAGGGGGCGGGTGAGTTCGTCCCGGTGTCGTGGGATGACGCTCTCGACATCACCGCGGAGGCGCTTGTGCGCGCCGAACAGCGCTACGGCACGCAGTCGGTCTGGCCCTACTACTATGCGGGCACCATGGGGCTGGTGATGCGCGACGGCATCAATCGGTTGCGCCATGCCAAGAAGTATTCGGGCTTCCATTCCACCATCTGCGTCAACCCGGCCTGGAGCGGGTTTGCGGCCGGGGTCGGCAGGATCGCGGGTGCCGATCCCCGCGAAATGGCGAAATCCGATCTGATCGTCATCTGGGGCACCAATGCGGTCAGTACCCAAGTCAACGTGATGACCCATGCGACTCGCGCCGTGAAGGAACGCGGCGCCAAGATCGCCGTCGTCGATGTGTACATGAACGCCACGATGGCGCGGGCGGATCTGCCGGTCCTCATTCGTCCCGGCACCGACGGGGCGCTTGCCTGCGCGGTGATGCATTGCCTGTTCCGTGACGGGCGCGCCGATCACGACTATCTCGCCCGCTATACGGACGCGCCGCAAGAGCTTGTCGCCCACTTGCGCGAGCGCACGCCGGCCTGGGCGTCGGCCATCACCGGCTGCGATGTCGCCACCATCGAGGCCTTTGCAAAGCTGATCGGCGAGCGCAAGCGCGCCTTCTTCCGGCTCGGCTACGGCTTTTCCCGCTCGCGCAACGGCGCGGCCAACATGCATGCGGCGAGTTGCATCCCGGCGGTGACGGGCGCCTGGCTGCTCGAAGGCGGGGGCGCATTCCATGCCAATGCCGACATCTATCACCTCGATAAGACGATGATCGAAGGGCTCGATGTCGTTGATCCCGCTGCACGCCTGCTCGACCAATCGCGCATCGGCGCTATCCTCGAAGGCGACGCTGACGCGCTTGCCGGCGGGCCGAAAGTCGCGGCGTTGTTCATCCAGAACACCAATCCGCTTTCGGTCGCGCCCGATCAGGAGCGGGTGAAGCGGGGCTTTGCCCGCCAGGACCTGTTCGTGTGCGTCCACGAGCATTTCATGACCGAGACCGCCCGCGCCGCCGACATCGTTCTGCCGGCGACCATGTTCCTGGAGCACGACGACTTTTATCGCGGCGGCGGCCACCAATACATCATCTTGGGGCCGAAGCTGATCGAGGCTCCGGGCGAATGCCGTAACAATCACGAGGTTCATTGCGCGCTTGCCCGGCGCCTCGGTGCGGTGCATCCGGGCTTTGCCATGACTCCCCGCGAATTGATCGACTGGACCTTGCGGGCATCGGGCTGGGGCACGCTTGCGGAGCTTGAAGCGAAACGGTGGATCGATTGCCAACCCGATTTTGCCTCGGCCCATTATGTCAAGGGCTTCGCGTGGCCGGACGGCAAATTCCGCTTCAAGCCGGATTGGGGAAGCATTCCGTTCCGCAGCGCGGTCAGGGCGGGCCCGGTGGAGTGCATGCCGGCACTGCCGGACCATTGGCACACCATCGAAGAAGCCGACGACATCCATCCGTTCCGGCTCGCAACCTCCCCTGCGCGCAGTTTCCTCAACTCGACGTTTACCGAAACGCCTGGTTCGATTGCGCGGGAAAAACGACCCGAGGTCTTGATCCATCCCGCCGACGCCGCGGCTCAGGGAATTGCGTCGGGCGACGCGGTCGTGCTCGGCAACCGGCGTGGCGAAGTTCTCCTCCACGCGCGGCTTTATGACGGGGTCCGCCGCGGCGTGTTGATCGCTGAGTCGATCTGGCCGAATGACGCGTATCCGGACGGCCGCGGCATAAATACCTTGACCGGCGCCGATCCAATCGCGCCATACGGCGGCGCCGCTTTTCATGACAATAAAGTCTGGATCAAGCCGCAGACGCGCACGATCTCGAACATTTGAAGCTTGAGAGCGAAGCCTGGTCATCGCCTTTTCATGTCGGGACGAATTACCACGGCCTCATGCCGGCTCATACCGCACGCGGCGCCTGACAATAAAAATCCTCTAAATCAGGTGGTTGGCAATACGTGTGTTGACCGGCGCTTATGCGGGGGTTTCGTCATAATGATCTTTACCATTTAAGTCCCTGAAGTTGTTGGCCGTCGCTTTTGATCGCGGGCCTTGCTTCGGCCGTATTTTCGGTATCTATTGCCCGTAGCAATCGGAATTTTCGGCCGTTCGTTGGGCCGCGGGCTTTGATGATCGATCGTCTCGAACCCCTCTAAAATCCCGGCTTGTTGGCGCGAACTGCAGCGAATGCATTCGCGTCCCGTCTTACGTTCTGACTGATGTGGGAGACAGACGATGCAAAAAGGCACCGTCAAATGGTTCAATCCAACTAAGGGCTATGGGTTCATCAGGCCCTCGACCGGGGATAAAGACGTGTTCGTCCATATCTCCGCAGTCGAGCGCGCTGGCCTCAGCACCCTCAACGAGGGACAGGTGATCGAGTACGAACTCGTCACCAACCGCGGTAAAACCTCAGCGGAGAACCTCAAGGTCGCATAGGCGGCCCTTGCCGGCGTTTTCGGCAAGCGGGTGTTGCCCGTAGCCCCCGGTTTCCAACCCGGGGGTTTTTTGTTTCGTGAGCCGGGCTAGACAATTTTTGTTGCGAGAACCTACATCGTTATTGAACCCTATATGCTATTGTCAAAACCTATACTTGCTATAGTGAAGCTGGGGCGTCGAACAATTATTTTCTCGGCGCGTTTGTTCACCGCCGGATCTCGCATGCCGGGCCCTGTTTTGCCTTCGATTGAACTGAACAAAAATTTCGCGGATTATCAGGCCGCCACCTTTCGTCCGGGTTTCGACGGATTGCGCGGCGTTGGTTTTCTGCTTGTGGTGACCGCACACATCCCGGCGGTGCCGTTGTTCTCCTATCTGCAAGGTTGGACGGCGGTGTGGGTGTTCTTTGCAATCAGTGGCTATCTTGTGGCGATGCTGCTGATCCGGGAGGAGCGCAAAACCGGCACGATCGCGTTTCGTCAGTTCCTGATCAGGCGCTTTTTCCGCATCGTGCCTCCCTACGCGGCCGCGATACTGATCTATTGGATCGCGCTCTATTCGCTGCCGTCGCTCGCAGATGAATACCGGTCGTTCATGGCGAGGCTGCCCTACTATCTCACCCTGATGCCGGAACATGCCCAAACCCACGTATTCACGATTTTTGTTCATTCGTGGATTATCGGCATCGAGACGAAGTTCTATGTGCTGTTTCCACTGGCTGTGTTCCTGCTCGTCAGGAGCGGCAGCTGGCGGTTCGCCGCAACGGCGGTGAGCGCCGCGCTCTTGATGACGCAAGGATCGTTCACGGCGCACGCCTACTGCGCAATCCTGGCCGGCGTCATGCTGGCGCAACTGCTCGAGTGGCCCGGCGCCTATGCTGTGGTCGCAATGCTGACGCGGGTGCCGGCGGTGGTGCCAATGGGGTTCGTCGTCGCGCTGTTCGTGATGCTGCGATATGTCGAGGTATTGCCGGCCGTCGCCGGCGTGGCGATCTACTTGATCGCCCATCTGACGCTTCAGGAAGGCGTCATGCGGCGCGTGCTGACCTCCAGAGGGCTGGTCTATCTGGGCCAGCGCTCTTATTGCGCCTATCTGCTCCACGTTCTGGCGATCCATCTCGGGTACAGGGTGTTCGGCAGCGCCACGCTGGCGGGTGGCCTGTTGACGACGTGCTTTACGCTCGCAGTGACGATCCCGGCAGCGGAATTGCTTCATCGGATCGTCGAGCGCCCCGGCGCGCAAGCCGCGCAGCGACTGACGCGGCCTGACGTCAATAAAAAATCGTCGTGAATGTTAGGAACTGCACAAAGCGAGACCGCGTTGGCCGCATATGCAGGCGAGACGAGATGAGCTGAAAGATAGTTTCTATCTGTACATTATGCGCACCAGCATAGGGGCCGGGCTGCGTCACGAATACGCTCCCGACGAGCGTCTGCCGGACCGACTCGCTGAACTGTTGCGGGAACTCGACGAGCCGGACGATCAAGTCGCCCAAGAAAAGCGAAACGCTCCATCCATCCGCAAGCACATTGGCGGCGGGTGATCGTGCGCGATCTATTTCTCGGTGTTGGACCGGCGCACCTGCGCTCCCCGTTGCCTGCAACGCTACGACCGCGGGTCCGGAACGATCAACTGAGCTGCCGGCGCGGCCGCGGTGTCATTGCGCACCGTGCCGCGTGCGGAGAAACTTGATTTTCCGCTGGCCACCAGACCGAGCGCCAGCGGATAGAGACGAAGTTCGGCCGCGAGCACGCGGGCGGCCAGCGCTGCTGGCGTGTCCTCATCGAGCACCGGCACGGCGGCTTGCGCGATAATCGGCCCTGAATCGACCTCGGGTACCACGAAATGAACCGTTGCGCCGTGAATTTTCACGCCCGCCTCAAGCGCCCGCTGGTGGGTGTGGAGTCCCTTAAATGACGGCAGCAGGGCCGGATGGATGTTGAGCATCCGCCCGCTCCAATGCGATACGAACGAGGGCGTGAGCAACCGCATGAAGCCTGCGAGGCAGATGATGTCGATCCTATGAGCTTCGAGGTGAGCCTGCACGGCCCGTTCGAACGCCTCGCGATTTCCCGCAAAACCGGTGTGATCGACGACCGCGGTGGCTAGCCCCTCGGCCGCGGCGCGCTGCAATCCATGGGCCTCGGGCCGGTTCGACAGCACCAGCGCGATTTCCGCCGGAAAGTCGGGCCTCTTCGCAGCCCCGATCAATGACGGCATGTTGCTTCCACGGCCGGAAATCAGAAGGGCGACGCGCTTTCTACCCATGGCTGAACTTTCGGGGTCCTGTGCGGTGTCATTCCGGCTCGCTGCCTCGGGTGGCGCCCCGGAATGACCTCGATTGGTACACGGCGCCACCTGATCGATCTCATCGCATCGCTTAAAGCTCGTGCTAGACTGGCTTGCCCATAAGGGAGAGAGCCGAATGGATGCCATCGCGTTCACCTGCGCCGGGGCTGACCGCATCGAGGTTCCGACAGCGCGGATCGGGCTTATCATTCCTTCGGTCAATAGGCTAAGTGAGGCGCAATTCATGCGTTTCGCCCCGAGCGGCCTCGGCATCCACGTAACGCGGGCGCGGATCGCCGGCAAGTGGCGCAAAACTGTGACCGAGCTTGCCCCGATCATCGCTGCCGCGGCAGGCACGCTCTCTGACGCCGGTCCCGACCTCATCGTCTATCACTGCACCGACTCCTCGATGCGCGAAGGCCTTGACGGCGAGCGGCGCATTCTCGACATCGTGCGGCAGGAGAGCGGGATCGAAGCCGTCTCCACCAGCGCCATGGTGGTCGAGGCCCTGAACGCGCTCGCCATCAAAAAGCTCGTCATCGTCAGCCCTTACCAGGACAACGAGGTGATCATCGCATACCTGCGGTCCTGCGGATTCACGGTGGTCCATGACGTCGCGCTGCGCCTGCCGGGCCACGAATCCTCGGGCGCGCCGCCGCAGCGTTGGATCGACAGCACGCTTTGCAATGCGCGCGAGGAGGCCGACGGCTATTTCCTGAGCTGCACCAACACCACTCAGATCGAAGCCATCGAGGACCTGGAGGCGGCGCTCAACAAGCCGGTCGTCAGCAGCAACCAGGCGGTGCTGTGGGGGGCGGTGAAGCGCCTGCGATCGCGGCTTGGCCAGACAGCAATGCCGCGGCTCGGGCAGCTGATGGGGCGGTGAGCGCCGCCCGCCGCAGCGGCCGCATGGGGTCCAGCTCCCCGCCGCGTTGCCGCTTTAGAAATCCGGCTTGTCCGCCCGCGGCACCACGGAGAGCTTTCCGCCAGGCTCGAGCGGATTCTCGGCGCAGATGAGGTCCGTCCGAGGGCTCACGGCGGGCCGATAGGTGATGGTCGCCGACCACGGCATCGTGAAGACGTTTTCATCCTCGACCGTAAAGGAGAGCTGCAGCACCTTGCCCCGATAATTGGGATCGAATTCCCCGCCCCCGCTGGCGCGGAAGTTTTCTTTGGCGTTGCGTTCGAAAGCGTCCTTGGCGAGATCGTAATCGATGAGCCGGTACCGCTCTATCACATGCAGGGCCGGGCTCTGCGGCGTCCCGTACATGTCGACCATCGAAAACGGCCCGACCTTCATTCCCACCGTATCGATCACCAAGCTATCGCCTTCATAATGGCCGACCGAATCGCCATGCCAAGACGGCGTCAGCTGCGCCGGATGGGAGGCATTCAGGCGCACCCAGCGAACCTCGTTGCCGTGGCGGTAAATCATCGCGACCTTGCTGGGCGTCTGCAGCATCTCCATCCAGAAATCCCAAAAGACATAAGGCACCCCTTGCGGCCAACACTGGCTGCTCGGCGTCGGATAGCCCTCGCCCGCCAACGACATTTCGCCGTGCCGCTTGACGATTTCGGCGGCCTGCGGCTTCAAGATCGGGTTGGTGTAATCGCCCACCAGCTGCTGGAAGTTGCCTACGCCGCTGGGCAAGCGCGACCTGTTTCTCACCGGCCCTGGGCCGGAGCGGGGCGGCTCAAAACCCGGCAGGTAGGGGTGAGCCCATCGGCCGGTCAAATTCGGAACCGGTGTCGCCGGGTCCGCCGCGGTCGGCCCCACGGCGGGCGTGGCCGCCGCCAGCGTCGCCAATAAAAGAATATCGCGCAGCCGCGCATCCATCATCCCCCTCCCGTCTCCACGATACCGTCACGATGGACGTCGCAAATGCGTCAAAACCGCTTGAAACCCCGTGTTGGCGGGCGTTCTGCTCACCGCGCCTCACCTCTGGGCCGGCTTGAAATATCTCAAATCGGGTGGCGCCTGGTCCTTCTTGGTCGGCATCAACAGCCCGTCGGCTCCGATAAAATAGTTTTCCTTGCCGATCGCGACTTGCGCGTTGTTTTCAGTTGTGAAGAACTCCGGCCAGTCCGGGCGCGGATCGGGATTGTGAACATATTTCTTATCGACGATCCAAGGACGGGTCAAAGCGTGATCGATCGTGGTTATTTCGTCGTGAAGGAGAGTGGGGTTGGCCTTATCGCGATAGATGCGCTCCTTAAAGATTGACTGATTGTCGATGTGCAGAGGCAGCCCGGCTTCATCATAAGCACGGGGTCCTATGAAGCCGCGTGTCTCGACCTCCAGCACGTCGTAGCGGCCGTCGCCGTCCTGATCCACCCACCGCCCGATCGAGTAGCCCGAAAAGGTCGGTTCGATATGCTCAGGCCAGTCGCGGCCGTCGGTGAAGATGCGACGATAGTGATCATGCCAACCGATCAAAATGTAGGTGGTGTCCGGCGTGACAACGAATTCAAGAGGGCCAAATCCCATCATCATGTTCGGCATCCCGGCCGGCCGGCCCAAGGTGGTTGGGAAATTGCCGAGACCTCCCTTGGCCTGGTCCGCAATGCTCGCTGCCAACACCGCCTGATATTCAGGAGTAAGCGGTGCCTGCTGTCCAAATCCCCACGGCTTGGTTTGATCGTGAGACGGCTGGGTGGGAAGCGGCACAGCAAAGCGCCCCCATTGCCCCGTCCAGTCAGGATAGCTCGCGTCGTCGGCGGCTTGCGCGCCCTCTGCCGCAAGCGCGGCAGCCATTGCAACTGTAATCGCTCCTGGCCAGCCCATTGACATCACCACCGCCGAAAGGGGCTTGCGGTCGCCCCGGTTTGCGCCCCGTCTGCCAGCAAATAAACGCCCGCCCGGCAGCCCTAGAGGACTCGCTTTTCACGATGCTGCGAACCCTTGGGATCCGTGAAGGCTACACGGTCTGAATTACGGATGCAAAAAGGACACCGGACCATGTGCGTCGGCCGGGGGTCGCGGCGGCACCGCCATTGGCCCTTCATCGCGACGACGTGCACGCCCGCTCGGTCACGATCGTTGTTTTGCCCTCTGCCAGCGTGTTCTGCACAGTTGAGGCTGCTGATGAGGGCAATCAGACGGGGCACAGCAACAGAAGCATGCGAGCCCGGCGCGGCAATTCGACCGTGGAACACCCGTGCAATCTGCGCCTTGGCCATCGCCCCGGCGACCATGGATGGTCCTATTTTGCGCTGGCTCGCCTCCGAGTTCCTGCCCACCCCTTGGTCCTGGTCCAGGTGGGCATGACCGCGCACCCTGATACCCCGCGCAGTCCGACGCCATGTCTCCTGTTCGCCCTTCCTTCCGTCACGGGGTCCGGCCGCTACGGGCAGCTATCCAGAAGCATCACGCCTTCGGGGGCGGCCAACCGCATCTCGGCCACACCTTTGCTTGCAAATATTTTTAAGAGTCAAAAAGGGGCGAGCGAGGACCGCTCCCTTTCATCTACGTTGCACGGCAACGCTTTGCTGTAATCTTGATGACCGCTTTCGGATCGCGGCTGTCAGGTAAGCGCCGGTTGACCCGCCGAGAGTTCGCATGGCCCGCGAGGGCGTCTCAACGCCGCGGCGCAGCCTTATTCTTCTTTGGCACCAATTTTAGGAGCTTCGCGAGTAAAGATTATCGCTTCCTTTGAGGAGGCATGACCTCTCGTAACAGACAGATCACGGCCACCCTGCCTTTTACGGCACCGTCGTCGGAGCCTGAGTGAAGGCGGGCCGTGCGACCGCCTGTGTATCCCGAGAGCGGTCGGCCTGGTCCCAGAAACTTGACTCCAATCATGACGCTGGCGCGTTATGGGTATCGTTATGAGGCTTCACAATGCAGTCCAATTTGGTAGTATTGCTCAGTCCAAAGGATTTCCACCTACAGCATGGGTTGGTTCCGGTCGAAACGTGGCGTCGTTGCGTGGTTGGCGTTTTTTGCGCTGGCCTGTCAGCTTGTGCTGTCGTTCGGCCACGTCCATGGCGGCCACGTCGGCGGCGGTTCGACCGCCTGGGCAGCCCCTGAAGCCAGGGATGGTTCTGCCAACGCTCCGCCATCATCGCCGCAAAATCAACCCATCGGGCTTGCCGGCGATTTCTGCGCCATTTGTGCCAATATCAATCTCGCCAAGACGCTTATTCTGCCGATTCTGGCCATCATTCTCGCACCCCGTTTGTTCACTGAAATATTGCCGTGGTCGTTGGCGGCCAGTGCGCCGACCACATTCGACCACCGTCCATCAAGCGCCCGCGGTCCACCCCACGCCTGACATGCCGGCCTGAGCCGGTCACTCCGCGCGGATTCCGCAGCGGGGATTTACCGGGCGAGCAGCGCGAACCTCGATCGCGCGATCGCGCGGATCATGCAGCGTCGTCGTCCGACTTTGGGGTTAGCATGTTCACGTCAGCTCGAAGTGCATTTCTGCTCGGCAGTGTAGTGGCCGCAATGTTTGCAGTGATCGGCGCAGCGTCGGCCCAGGCCCCCGGTGCTCAGACGCCTGCGCCGATCGGGACGGCGTCTCAAATGGCACGCGTTGCCGTGCCCGGCGCTGGAGCGCATCTGCCAGCCTTGAATTCAACCAGCGATCAGGCGGAGCCAACCCCTGTGATTCATGAGAGCGTGCCGCATCTCATCAGAGAAGGGCAATTGATCAAGATACCCCAAGGCTCACCTGTCCGTAGCGAGTTGACCATCGCGGCTGTCGCAGCAAAGGAGATTCAGCCTATGTTGACGCTCATGGGCGTCGTAGAAGCCGATCCCAGCCGTACGATGCAGGTGTTGGCGCCCGTTGCCGGGCGCATCATCGACGTGAAGGTCCAACTCGGCGACCGTGTCGCACCGGACCAGGAGTTGGCGCTAGTCTACGCCGGCGCAGCGACCACTTCGCGTGGTCGAAGGGCACAGTGGACGCCGGCGCCTGCCAACGAGCTGACGGCCGGCGATCGTCAAACAGGCCTTCGAAACGACCTGAGTGACGCGGCAAATGACTGTCAACGCGTGGAGGCCGCCCCGCCAACTAGGCGCGTGTGCGCGCTTATCATGCCGGCCGAAGGCAGTGGGGAGACGCGATTGTTTTCGTTAAAAGCCCCCGTGGCCGGCAGCGTGATCGACCTGGGCATCCGCCCAGGTGTCACACTGGATGAACCATCGTCATCGATCATGACAATCGCAGATCTCGATACGATCTGGGTCACGGCGCGTCTTCGCAAGAAGGACGTGGCGTTGATCGCGCCCGGGCGCCCGGTTGAAATTGCCTTCATCGCCTATCCGAACGAAGTCTTTACGGGCGAGGCACGATTGGTCGGCGACACGCTCGACCCCTACGCTTCCAGTTTCAAGGTCAGAATTGAATTGCCGAACCCGAGCAGACGCTTGAAACCGAACATGTCCACTCTAGCCACGTTCTCGGGACCGAAGGAGACGGTACCGGTCATCCCGGAAACAGCTTTGATCCAAAAGAATGGGAGGGATTGGGTATTCGTTGAGGTCGCGCAAGGGAGCTTCGAAGCGCGCGCGGTCAACGTCGATTTCCGCCAGGATGACCAAGCACTTGCCGTGAGCGGTGTCAGTATCGGCGAGCGCATCGTCGTAATCGGTGGAGCGTTGCTCCAAGATTGACAGGAGATTCGCGTGGCGCCAATTCAGGTGTGGGGAGCAAGCAAGCGAAAAATCATAGAACAGTAGACTTTCGGACGTGGTAAACCCTTTCATGCGTTTCGGCATGCTGATCATGGCTTTCCTCAGGCAGTTTCCGAATGATGATGCGTGTTGGCATCATCTCGAAAGGGTTCGTTGGCCGCATGGTCCGGTTTGTGCCAAATGCGGCGACATTGGCCCAACGATGGCCTGTGGTCGCCAGCACTATCACCAGTGCAAAGTTTGCAACGCCAAATTCACGGCCGCATTTGGGACGCCGCTCGAAGGCAGCATCTGCCGATGCGGACATGGTTCGCGGGGTACCTGCTCGCCGTTCCAGCAAGGGACTTTCCGGTGTCGTTGGGGCGCCAGCTTGGCGTTTGTCAAAAGACAGCGTGGTTTCTTGGCCATCGCATCTGCGCCAAGATGAAAGACAATTGCCGATTGTTGCGCGGCCTCGTCGAGGCCGACGGATGTTGGCCGCAAACGCAAACGGGATCAGAAGTCCAGGCGGGACGACGACGGCGACCAGCCAAAAGGACGCGGCGGCAAATGGTGGTTACCGCCGTCGAGCGCGGCGGCAAATCCCGTGCCAGGCGAGCCCGTACGCATTGCGAGCGGACGATCGCCAGCTTTCCTGTTCGGCAATGTTTCAAAGCGTTCTGTCCACCGACGAATTGCCAACCGTTGGATCGGGCGCAAGTTTCGGGCACACCGGCGTGTCAACCACTCGGCCGGTGAGTACGTTCGCACCGATCCTCACGCTGCCGCCACGGCGCATTCCAACACCGCCGAGAGCTGGAACGCCACGCTCAAACGGGCGATAGCCGGGGTTTGGCACGAATGTCAAAGGCATGATGCGCAACCCGGCCTTGGCACTGAGCGTCGCCGACCTATGTCCAGGAAAGGTTCACCGCGGACAAGGCCGATTGGCGAGGGCGGCTGGTCGAAAAAATCGACCCGCGGTTGGCGTCGAGTCAGACTCGTTGCCAGTGCGGCTGCATCAATTCCGACGTGAAGAACCTCAACCGGCGTGTTTTTGTTTGCGCCGCATGCGGGCACATTGAAGGCCGGGATCGCAACGCGTCGCGAAACGTCTACTGGTCCGGCGCCGGAACCGGGTCGGCAAACGGCCGTGCGAGGAGATCGGAGAGGTTCGGCGGCGCGATCCCGGTGCCGGTCGTTGAACATGGGTGGTAGCTATCACTCACCACTCCTGCTTCAACTCGCGGTTTCAATAATTCCGGACAATCGCGGGTGCGGCACGTTGGGCAACAGACTTTTCCAGCGCCTGGGCGCTCGCCGCGATGTCTCGACGTCCTCCAATACTCCCTGCTGTCGGCCCGCGAGTCCTGCTTTCGTTAAGGCAAAATTCGTGTCCGGAGTTTAAGGTAGCGCGGTAACGTCGGCGCGGCGCGCCAACCCGGTATTTGCCATAGTCCTGCTTCAGTTATGTTATAACGTTACAATCGGCGAACGTTCCGGCCGGGTCGAACCGCCGTAGCATTGGCAAAGCGAAGCGTGTCCACCCTGCGATGATTCCGTGCGATCGAAATTCGCTCCAAGTGCTTGGCGGTAAGCTGTGCCGCCGGTGATCCATATGAGGAAGCTGCCCGTGAGAGCCATCAAGCCAATCGCGGCCGCAATCGCAATGATCGTTTCTGCTGCACTGGCTGCGGCAGCGGGTGACGGCGATATCGGAGTTGTCGCGGCCGAGAATTTCTACGGCGATGTTGCACGGCAGATCGGTGGAAGCCGCGTTGCGGTCCTGAGCATAATGAGCAATCCCAATCAGGACCCGCACCTCTTCGAAACGACGGCCGGCGTCGTCCGCAAAGTCGCCGATGCTCGAATCGTGATCTTCAATGGCGCCAATTACGACCCTTGGATGCAAAAGCTCATCAGCGCGGCGCCGCGGCCGGGACGGACCGTGATTACGGTGACTGGGCTTGTCGGCAAGAAGACCGGAGACAATCCTCACGTGTGGTATGACCCGCCGACCATACCGGCCGTCGCCAGGGCGCTAGCGGCAGCGCTCGGAAAAATAGATCCCGAACATAAGCCCGAGTACGAAATGCGGCTCCAGGCTTTCCTTACGTCGCTCTCTCCGCTGGAGCAAAAGATCCTCAAAATGCGTGCCAAATACGCCGGCAGGCCCATCACGGCCACCGAGCCGGTATTCGGCTACATGGCCAACGCCATCGGGTTGACCGTACGCAACGAGCGCTTTCAAATGGCGGTGATGAACGACACGGAACCCGCGGCCCGTGACCTGGCCGCCTTCGAAGACGACCTCAAAAAGCGCAACGTGCAGGTGCTTGTCTATAACAAGCAGGTGACGAGCAATCTCGCCAGCCGGCTGATCGATGTCGCACGCGGCGCAAACGTCCCGGTGATCGGCATAACTGAGACCGAGCCGGCCGATACCTGCTTCGTCGATTGGATGCTGGGCGAGCTCGACGAGCTGGAGAGCGCATTACAAGGTCCGGCCAGATGAATGTCGTCGAATTCGACCATGCGACCGTCAGGGTCGGAACCCGCACTGTGCTGTCCGATATCAGCATTGCGATCAAGCCCGGCGAATTTGTCGGCGTCCTCGGCCCCAACGGCGCCGGCAAGACCACATTGATGCGGACGATTCTCGGCCTCGTTGAGCCGCGTGCCGGAACTGTGCGCGTCTTCGCCAAGCCGCCCCGACGCGGCAATGCCGCCATCGGCTATTTGCCGCAACAGCGCTCCCTGCGACCCGACTTGCGCATGCGCGGCCTCGATTTCATTGCGAGTTCGCTGCGCGGCGAACGTTGGGGCCTTCCGGTAAGGTCACGCGCTGATCGCTCTATGATCGAGGACATGCTCTCCCTCGCGGGCGCCGGGTATCTCGCCGAACGGCCGATGTCGGAGATGTCCGGCGGCGAGCGGCAGCTCCTCCTGCTCGCCCAGGCGCTGCTCGGCGAGCCGCGGCTTCTCCTGCTCGACGAGCCGCTGATAAGCCTTGATTCTCACCACCAGGAGAACGTGATCGAGCTTGTCCGGCGCTTCAGCCGCGAGCGAGGCATAACGGTGATGTTCAGCGCCCATGAGCTCAACCAGCTGCTTGGTGTTCTCGATCGCGTGCTCTATCTCGGCAGCGGCCTCGCGGTCATCGGAACCGTGGAAGAGGTTGTCACCGCCCCGCTCCTCTCCCGCCTCTATGGCACCGATATTAATGTCATTCGCGTCGAAGGACACGTCTTCGTCATATCGCGTGGCCGCGACCTCGAACGCGTCGACCATTTGCATGACGACCAGCCGCGACATTGCCATGTTTGAATATGACTTCATGATTAACTCGTTCGTGGCCGCAGGAACCGTTGCGGTGGTGTCCGGACTGGTCGGCTTCTTCCTGGTGATGCGCGGGCAGACCTTTGCGGGTCACGCGCTTTCACATGTCGGCTTCGCGGGGGCGACCGGGGCCGGACTCATCGGCCTGGCTCCGCTGTGGGGGCTGCTGGGCTTTACGCTGGCGGCTGGCGTCGGCATGGGACTCCTCGGCGAACGCATCAGCGGCCGCGATGTCGCCATTGGCGTGGTTCTCGCACTCGCGCTCGGCTTCGGACTGCTGTTTCTGCACTACCACACGGCGTTTGCGGCCGAGGCGACGGCAATCCTGTTCGGCAACGTGTTTGCGGTCGATCGTTCGACCGTCGCCATGCTGGCTGGCCTCAGCGCACTCACCCTCGTTGCGCTTGCCGCCATCATGCGGCCGCTGCTGTTCGCTACGCTTCAGCCTGAGCTTGCCGAGGCGCGGGGCCTGTCAGTTCGCAACGTGTCGATGGCCTTTCTCGCAATCGTCGCACTCGCGGTTTCTGAATGCGCCCAGATTGTCGGGGTGCTGCTCGTCTTCACTTTAATGGTCGGGCCGCCGGCAGCCGCGCAGCATGTCACCAGCGGACTTTGGAGCGGGCTTGTGCTTGCTGCCTTGCTTGCCGTGGCGGCCGCTTGGTGCGGCATTACGATCGCCTACTATACCGATTGGCCAGCGAGCTTCTGCATCGCCGCCTTAAGCACGGTCGGCTATTTCGTCAGCCTCAGCGCACCCCGGATCACGCTGGTGTGGAAGCAATTGCGCTCCCGCGTTCATAAACCAATCATCCGTTCGTTCACCAGGTAGCCGCAGAGCAAAAGAACGCCGAAACCTGTGATCACCGCCGCGGCCGCGACCTCGATCCCACGTATTGCCAATGCGCCATGTCGCGAACGCGCCGCCGCCAGGCGGCTGGCGGTGTCTCTGGCCATCACCGCGATGGTGGCAATCGTCGCAACGGTGATGAACGTTCCGAGCCCCATCACCAAGGCCGACCCCGCACCCACCCAGAACAGGCCCTGCGCCATTGCGAATACGAGCACAAGAATTGCCCCCGAGCACGGTCTCAACCCGACCGCCACAATCGCGGTCAATCCGCGCCTCCATCCGCCGGCCCCGCCGAGTTCCGCCGGTGGCGGGGCGTGGGCGTGATCCTCGCCGCAGGCATCGTGATGATGGGCCTGCGCGTGGCGAATGCCCGCTGATGGTGAATGGATGCGATGAGGATGGTGATGATCATCGTGATCATGATCGCCGCGCTTCGACGTCACGGCGGCGCCGACCTCACCGGCCGGATGCCGCGTCGCCCGTAGCGCGCCGACAAAGGTGCGCCCCTTCACCCATAGCAGCCGCAGACCAATGATGATGATGAGCGCGTAACTTGCGGACTCGATCACGTTGACGGCCCCGTTCATGGTCGAGGCGCGCGCGTTGAGAAGGGCCGCGGCCACACCCACTATGACGATGGCAGCGAGCGCCTGCAACAGCGCTGATGCGAGCGACAGCACAACACCTCGAAGCCATGTCTCTCCGTTTGCCACAACGTACGAAGAGATCACCGCCTTGCCATGGCCGGGGCCTGCAGCGTGAAACACCCCGTACAGGAACGATACGCCGAGGAGGCTCCAGACGGCACTGCCGTCAGCCTTCGCGGATCGGATAAGAGCGGAAAACTGCCGGTAGAACTCCGCCTGCTTGGCGAACAGCCAACCCACGATGCCGCCGGCTGATGCCGATGCATCGCGGAATCGCAAACCGCCAAAGGGCGGGTTTTGCGCCCACGCCGTTTCGATGAGGCCGGTCAAGCACACCGCGGCGGCGAAGACGATCGCCACGATGACGAGCTGGCGCGTGGCGCGCGCTTTGGACCACGTTCTCATGGACATTTCACAGAAACCTTATTGGCGAACTGCGTCCCCCACCCGCCGGACGCATCGAGGGAGTTGAAAAAGCTTTCGGGCAGCCGCTGCGCTTGGGCGGTCGCATCTTCCGGCCGGGTGATGGAGAACTTGCAAGCTGCCGGCGCACCCACAAGCGCCATCGGGTTTTTCTCGGCAAAGGCGAAGTCGACAAAATACGTCGGGTCGTAAATGTCGACGTTGAGTTGTTTTGCTTTGACGGGCGTCTTGAACGGCAAGGTGAAGTGCAGGGTCAGCACCGTGCGCTTGGAATCGTAATCCAGGTAATAATCGACCGGCTCGCCCAACTGCAGCTTTTTTCCGTCCGCCCGTGCGAAAGTAAAGAAGGCATACTCCTTGAGGGACGTAACGTTGACCTCTGCGAGCGGCGCCAGTTCCTCGCGGGTAAAGACGCCACGTTTCTTCGATTGGAGGCCTTGCGTGGCGAACACCGAGAACACGTCATCGAAGGTCCAGTTGTGGCGAACGCCGGTAACAGAACCGTCGGCCGCATAGACAAGCTCGCTCATCATCGTCACCCACACATGCGGGTGAGCGGCTGCTGTACCCGTCTGCAGACAGACGGCTGACAAGATCAGGATGCTCAGAGATGGTCTGATCATGAGGACGGCTCCTTATGCGCAATCCTCAAGCTCAGGCGACGGAGCGCCCGAGCCGCTCAGCCCCGCGATAAGCGGGACAGCGAAAAATGGCTGATGATCAGGCGACCGGCGGTGCGCGGGTCCGGAAAGGATAGAAGCGAGCTACTGAAACTTCGAATTCGCCGGCCGGCGGTGGCGGCGCGAAACGGACAAGCTGCGGCACGGCAACGACCGGCGGTTCACCGCTCAGCGCGCTGCCCAGCAAACCAATGGTGATGCAGATGGCGCAATCATTGTGTGGCCCGCCGGCGGGCGACTTCGGCCCGTCCGTGCGCACAGGCGACGTTGCACCCGAGAGCGAAATGTCAAAGGGTCGGACAGCGCCCTCGGGGTGCACATGCGCAAACGAAACCCACAGCTGGATCGCGAGCGCGAACAGCGCGACGGTAGCTGCAAAGCGCTGGTGGTATCGGCACCACCGCATCCCCGCTGTCTCCCCTTCCGACTTGGGTCTGACGTCGCTTCACTCAAGCCGGTCGTAACATCGTACTGAAAATTTGTCCGCAAACTATAGCGCGAAACCACAACATCGTCAGTACAAATTCGCCTCCGCGACTCTCTGCTGCAGCAAGCCCGCTCGCCAGTAATCGCCGGGGCGCCAATCAGCGGCCGCGGCAATGCGAGCAGGTGCCGGTAATTTCGATCACCGACACAGTGTGCCGAAATCCCGCCTTTTTGGCGATGCCCGCCAGGAAGGGCGCGATCGCCGCGGTCGAGGCTTCCCCGACCGACCCGCAGCTGTCGCACATCAGAAACGCGACAATCGCGTCGCTGTCATGGTTGTGGGCACAGGCGATATAGGCATTGCGGCTCTCAATCCGGTGGACCAGCCCCTGCTTCATCAGGAA
>JASHRR010000948.1 GCA_030037185.1 Xanthobacteraceae bacterium
CCTCGGCTGCACGCGGCCTGGCCGAGCCAGCGCAGGCCGAGGAGAAGAAAAAACACGAGGACCCGTCCGCGTGCCTGAGCGCATCTGAAGCTCTCAGGGCCCGTTTGCGCGGCTCAAGGCCGTGCGTGGTAATTTGGCGGCGGAACGTCCCCTGACAACGGCACGACCTCGGCCACCGTCGCGGGCCGCGAGCACCAGTCGGCCCACTTGCTCATGAGGCGGCGGCGCTTCTCGATCATTTCGGTGCGGCGGTACGCTTCCTCGACCTTGCTATCGAGCGCATGCGCCAAGGCCACATCGACGAGATCGCGCGGGAATGCCTCGACGAGTTCGCCGCGCTTTGCGGCCTCGACGATCTCTGCCGGAGATGGCGTCCAATCCGTGGCCCAATCCTTGAAAGTCGATCGGAAGCCATGCGGGACGACATCCCTGCCCTCTGGGTCCGTCCACCTCGGCAAGCCGGCAACCTCGCGCTCGCAGTTCATGCGGCGGATCAGTTCCAGCATCGCCATGTTGGAGAGCGGCCGGCCGGGCTTGGCACCGGGGAATACATACCGCTGCGGGGCCAGGCGCCCCTCACCCAGAACTGCACGCGCATGGCTGATCGCCTCGCCGATAATCGAGAGCCCCGGCTCGCTCAACGGTACGCGATGAGTGCGACCGCCCTTCATACGTTCGGCGGGGATCGACCATAGCTTCGCGGCGAGGTCGACTTCGCGCCATCGCATGCCGAACACTTCGTCGGCGCGTGCAGCGGTCAGCACAGCAAACCTCAGCGCTCGCGCGGCTGTGCCGCCGCGCTTGGACAGGTCGAGCATGAACTCGCCCATTCGGACGTACGGCAGAGCGGGATGATGCTCGACCTTCGCTACCTTGGACTTGGCCGGCAGCAAGTGGTCGAGATGACCCTTCCACATTGCCGGGTTCGGTCCGCCCCGGTAGCCGCGCACTCTGGCTCAGTCGAGGATGCATTCGATCCGGCCTCTCACGCGCGACGCCGTTTCGGTCTTCGCGGTCCAGATCGGTTCCAGTGCCTTGAGCACGAGCCCTGTGTCGACCGTGTCGACCGGCAGATGACCGAACACTGGGCTGACATAGGCCGCGAGCGTTGCGCTCCATTGCTGGCGATGTACGGCGCTGCGCCAGCCAGCCTCATGGGAGGCGATGTAGGCGTCGCGGCATTCGTCGAACGTCATTGCCAGTTTCCGCTACCGCCTTGGATGTCCGCTCTGCATCGCGCTGCTCGATTGGATCGAGCCCGGGTGGGAGCTGCTCGCGGCACTGCTTGGCCGCAGCGCGGGCATCGGCCAGCGTCACGGTGTCGAGCGGTCCGATGCCGAGCTGGCGATCCTTCCCGGTGCCGCGATGCGCATAGCGGAACAGCCAGTAGCGATTGAGGACAGGAACTCTGTCCTCGCCCTGCTTGCCTTGGGTCACCCGGAGATAAAGGCCGCCGCCGTCTGGATGCATGCCGGCCTTGGCGGTGCGCACCTTGCGATCCGAGAGCCGGTTAATTTAATAGGGGCCATGTTCCGCAAAGGGAAAAGAGAGGGGCGGAAGTGCAGGAAGTCACCTTGTGGCGGGCACTTCCTGAACTACTGCGAAGGAAAGCGAAGAAGGGCGATGAGAGGAGGAAATGGGCTCCGAGCGGAGACGGAGGGATTCGAACCCTCGATACGCCTTTAGGACGTATAACGGTTTAGCAAACCGCCGCCTTCAGCCACTCGGCCACGTCTCCTCACAGCGAAAACCCTTATAAAATCAATACTTGTCTGTCAATCCGGACGAGAACAAAACGGCGCCAGAAACGCCCCAAACGCCCCAAATGACGGTTTGGGGGCCACAAAAGTGGCCACACTCATCCACTCACCAAGAACAGGCCGCCTCGGCGCCAGAACGCCGGGACGGCCCCAACCCACGCCACATGGAGTGCGCCCACATGGCACGGGAGCTAGCGCTTATATCACAACCCGAACCGCTCAGTGAGGAGGCGGCGTTGGCGACCCTGACAGCCGCCGGCCGCACTGTCACCGGGTTCGCCCGGCAATTGGGGGTGGGAGCGCACCCCCGCCGCGCCCTCAAGCGATGGGAGGCCGCCGGCCACATCACCCGATTGACCGACGACGCGGGCCGATTGGTGATCCTCGCCAACACCATCGAGCCGACCGCCCCCCTCCCCTCCCCCCTGCCCGGCTGGTCGAGCCGATCGACCTGGTGCCGCCCTCAGCGCCGCCCACAGTTACGCTCACCCGCGCCCGCGCTAGCGCCCACCGCCTCGCTGCCATCGCCGTGATGCTGCTCGCCGGCGCGATCGCAATCTGCGGGCTCAAGGTGAATGCCTGGTAAGTATGACGCTCGGCCGCACCGTCGATGCCGCCCTACTCGCCGCCCTCTCGATCGTCGGTCGCCTGGTGGCGCTCACCATGCCGGCGGCCGTCGGTCACGATGGTGCCCGCCCTGCTCGCCGAGGTCGGGTTCGCGGGCGTCAACATCGCCGACACCATTGCCGGCCGCGGCAAGGCTGCCAGCCCGGCCGCGGTGCTCACCGCCACGGTTGGGCGGCTCGCCGGCGAGCGCGGCGAGATCCACGAGGCGCGGGCGGTTGCGGCGATCGACGCCGAGATCCAGGCTGCCCAGCCGTAGCGTCGGCTATGTGGACGCGCACCGGGGCGTGCACGGAGGCTTTGAGGACGATCGCCCATCTTCACGACCTGCGGAGGCGAATGGTCAGGCGCGCGACGAGGGCAACATCTATTCCCTGATGCGCGGGGCGAAAGACTTCCTCGAAACGTTCGACGGCCTGCTGCACAAGGGCGGGAGCCCTTCGGCTCGGCAGGTCGCGTTCCCAACCGCTCCGGTATCGGTCGAGTACAGTAAATATAGGGGTCGGAAGCATCGATTGGTTTCGATGCCCCCTCCCTCCGAACTCGACACCACGAAATCCGGCTCCCGGCGCGCGTCGACCGCCGCCTTGATCTTCTGGACCATGTCATCCACTGGGATGACGTCGCGACCAGGCAGGTGCCCGCAGCGCTTGGGGAAGGTCTGGTCCTCGATATGCAAAGCCGCAGCGCTGGCCCTTTCGTATTCGCGGACCATTCGCCGCACGTTGAGCGAATTACCATAGCCTCGTGTCGCCGTCGGCAATCAGCGGCAAGTCCACGATGTCCGTGAGCGCGGCGACGCGATCCGCCATCTGGGTAGCTAGAGGGCCTAAAAGCCGAGGGCACTGATTAGCGGCACCGGTTCCGTCATACGCCCCCGGTGCCACGAGGATCTTTGGATCGGCCAGCAAACGGCGCAGACGAGTCGTTCGCTTGCTCATCGCGCGAGTTCCTCCGACAACGTTGAGGCAATGCGCGAGACACTCGAAACGTTCCTCGCCTATGCCGGGGGACACACTTGCCCCGCATCAGGTGGTAAGGCGGTCGTCAATTTAATGCCGCTACTAAGCGAAAAAAAAACGGGTTGAAAGCAAAAGCTCATTCGACAAACATTTCGGCGCGACATGAAACGGGCATGGAGTTTACTTTCGCAATACGTGAGAAAAGCGATCACTTAAATCCGCGTTACGCCTTCCTGACGTCACCGGCGTCTACACCAGTCGTTCGTGGCGCGCGGGCGGGGCTGTGACGAGCAGTTTCTTGTCGGTCACACGTCGAGCATGCGGGTCTCGAATGGGGCGATGCCAATCGCATTTCCACCGAGGCGCTCCGCTCCCGAGGTCGTTGTGTAAGTCACGCCCACCGTCTGCAACAGTGCCCGGCCGGAGTTGTCGAGGTTGTCGAAGTGATGATCGTGGCTCAAAAGCAGCGCGTCGAGTGTGCCGACTTGCTCGACCGATACGGCAGGCCCCTCGGTCTTAACGTGTTTCACCGGACTGTGAGGCTTTGATAGTGACCCGGCGGATCGAAGGTCGGGTCGGTGAGAATACGCATACCTTCATATTTCGATAAGGACGGTCGGACCACCGAAGAGGGTCAGCTTGACAGGGTAATCGGGCGAAGGAGTTCGTGGCCGAGCAGAAGGCAAACGGCTTCAAGGACACCAAGATCTCCCGGCATAAAACTGTCGACGCCGATCACGGCCGCATCGAGACCAGAACCTACACGGTCATCCACGATGTGGCTTGGCTGCAGGATAACCATGAGTGGCCGGGACTGAAATCCGTCGTCATGGTCGAGAGCGAGCGCGAAATCCCTGCAACAGCCAAAGACCCCGCTAAAATCGAGCGCGAAACGCGTTTCTACATCACTTCATTGGTCTGGCTCCCTGCCAGGTCGCGCCAGCCATCCGGGGCCATTGGATGATCGAGAACGGGCTTCATTGGGTGATGGATATGATGTTCCGTGACGACGAATGCCGCGTCCGCACCGATAACGCGCCCGCGAACTTCACCACGATTAAGCACATGGCCCTGAACCTGATCCGACTAAAATCGTCCGGCAACAAAGATTCCTTGCGCGTCCGCCGCAAGGTCGCCACTTGGGATGACGATTACCTGGCAAGTCTCGTTGGGGGTTGATTTTTTCACCCGATTCCCCTGGTCAGCTTGATGTTCGAGGAGTCTCACGGAAAAATCCTTTGTGTCTGCGGCCGCAAACCACATAAGGCCCGTGCATTCCGGTCGCGCGATGAGGGGTCGGTTTCGCTGACCGACATAGGACAGCAGAGCCCGTCGTTCCCGCAGGTTGATCACCACAATCTCCCGAGCAGAGATCGTCCGCGAATCGGAAGCCGCCGACAAACCGGCGACTGTTTCCAAAGGGCAGCGCCTACCAGAAGGATCTAGCCAGCGAAGCTGGCCGCTCCAATGTCAACCAAGCTGGACCGGGGCGGGAGGCCGCTGGTGCGCTTTTCCTCGCCAGCCGCCTTAACGAACACATTGCCGAAGATGCCTTACCGTGTTCGTCCGCGCATGTCGGCTCGGCGCCGAGGGCATCCTGTCGAAGAAGGTCGACGGCGGCTACCTGTCTGGCCCGTGCTGCGTTTGGATCAAGGTCCGCAATCCCGCGAGCGTCGCCGTGCAGCGAGAGCGCAGCGAGATTTGGAACAAGTGATCTTTCACCGTTCCCATGGCCTACGACGTGCTTGGCCATGCGGACGCGCGTGGGGGGAACGCACCGGCCTCCTGACGCGCCCGCCGCTCGAGCGCCGCGCGCTTGAGGTCAGCGAGCCCGAGACGGGCGCTACCAGGCGGGGTCGTTTGGGCAGGGAGCGGCAGGATGGTGACCTTGCCGTTGAGCATAGAAGTAGGCGTAGCGGCCTTCCTGACAGCCGCTTTGCTCTCGGCTTCGGTCTTGGCCGTCGGGGCCTCGGCTAACTGGCGCGCCTTGATTCGAGCGACCATCCTGCTAGCCCGGCAACGCTGCTGCCTCGACACCTCCCCCGCGACTTTACCTTCAAGGTCGAAACGAGCGCCGCCGGCCGCGAGGCATTTCTGATACTTCAAGCGATCGACGTATTGCTTCAATGCGGCATTGACCTCCCGCGCTCCGACACGCCACGCGCCACCAATTCATCGCCAATGCCGACCTTTAACGGCCGGTGTGTCCGCCATGGTTCGGCGGCGAAGGCAGCCGGGAACAATGCAGCGAGCGCCGCGATGTTGTTATCTGATTTCGTGGTCATTTTCACTGCCCCTTGGTTTGCGTCAATCAATTGCCGACGTGATCATGGCGTCACTCGGCACGTTGTTCGATCACCCTCAAATTATCTGCCCCGCATTCAATATCGCCGAACTTGGTAAATGAATTGGTCCGTGCGACTCTGGCTTTCTTCCGGCCGCGGGCCGATGGCGGTCAAAGGGTATTCCGCTCGCCGCTTGCCAATGCTTACAAAGGCCGTCGGATTAAAAAACTTCCGGCGGCTCCTAAACGCCAACCGGTAGCGCGTTCCAAAATAAGTCAGTGAGCGTCCGCGTTTTGATAGGCGTTGAAGGCGAAGACCGCGGTGAAGGTGATGGCAAAGCGCCTCGCGTCGAGACCGAGAGCTTTTGCGCCTGGGGCGTGCACTGCCAGAAGTGCCAACTAGGTGACGATGAGAGCACCGGGCCCGCCGAGCAGCGCAAAGGTCTTTGAAAACGGGCCAAGCGCCAGCCCAGGATCGATCCAAACCGATGTGCTGACGACCCACATTTATCGACTCCCGCTTACGCTTACGCGAGTTGCATGTCTGCATTCATGGCACGGCAGCCCCTCTTCTTCGCCGCGCTGAGTGGTCAACCCCCCTTGCCTGTAAGGGTCGCACCTTCAGACGCGAGGGGTTAACGGCGAAAGCCCGCGCCGAGCGGCAATAGTATTGCCATGCAACGCTGGCTCTTAGTTTCCGATGATTCCAATGTGGAGCCCTTGAGCGCTATGCGGCACTCGCCGCATCCACTTATATACGGTGGCGGCGGAAGCCCCTTTGTACCGAGGTTCCTGTCGCAACGGTGCGAGGGCATAAGCCTCCAAGGAGCATGGGACCTTCTATCTGGAGCGGCGTACTTCAGAATGGCGCCGTCTGGCACGAGACCGCTCTCGAGATAGCGCAATGTGCGATTCATGTGTGCAAAAAAGGGGCAAACCGCATCCAAAGAAAATCGCCGGGCACCGAAGCGGCCCCGGCGATCCTCGTTCCAGCGCTGATGGGTATCGCTACGACCGTCTGAATGAGTTATAAACGACACGGACGAAGTTCGCGGCGGCCTGCTCGTTCGGGGCCCATTTGCCGTCGAGATCCCTGAGAAGCTTGGCAGCCAGCACGTCCTGCTCGCTCTTGCCCTCGTCATACGATTTTCTGATGCGATCGCGAGCGGCCGCGAGCACGTTGCGGAACTCGGCGAGCTGCGCCTTGGTAGCGAGCGGTCCGTGGCCGGGTATGATCTTGGTATTATCGTTCGCAACCTTGAGGAAGGCGTCGACCGCGTTGATTACCCCGTTGACGCCGCCGCCGTTGGCAAAGTCGATGTTGGGATAGCGGCCATTCGTGAAAATATCGCCGGTCGCCAGAACATTGGCATCGGCGAAATAGACCCAGGTGTCACCGTCGGTGTGAGCATTGTTTGCATGGGTCAGGAGGGCGGTGCGGCCGCCAACGTCGATCTTCCTGGAGCCGCCTATGTATGTGTCTGTTGGAATAGCGGCGGCAGCGGCCGGCGGCGTCTTGTTTCCGGTCAGGCCGTTGACGGTGCCAGCGGCGAGCCGGACGCGGATATTGTCCTGAGCCACGATTACGGCGCCCTCCTTGGCGAAGGCCTCGTTGCCGCCGGTATGGTCGCCGTGGAAGTGTGTGTTGATGAGGAACTTAACCGGCAGCCCCGAGATTTTTGCGATCGCCGCCTTGATCTTCTCATGAAGCGGAGCGAATTGGCTGTCAACAACGATGATCCCGTCGGAGCCGACCGCGACTGTGATGTTACCGCCCTGACCTTCGAGCAGATACGTGTTGTTGCCGAGATCGGTGGTGGTGATCTCGACCTTGGAAAAGTCGGGCTGTTGCGCCGCGGCAACGCCGGCAGCTAACACGCCCGTTGCCACAAGCGCAGCGATTGCGATTGTTTTCATGAGAGTCTCCCTTTTCGCGATGGCTCAACGGATTGCGAAGCCATCAGCTCTCCAACATGCAAATAATAGTCTATTATGTCAATAGATCAACTTGTAAAACCTAATCCCGAAATACTGGCCACAGCTCCTTCGGGTTGGACGTCACCACCTTGACGCCAGGTTTGGTCGGTTCATCCCAATCCATAACGTCTTTCGCATTCCCTTTTCAGAGGAGAAACACGATCGTCGAGGTGGAAGGGGCGAAGCATTGTGGGGGAGCCCTGCTGCTCGGGCTGGCGCAATCAGTCCCCTGCTTGCGATTGCATCGATGTCGTAGGCGAGCGCGAACGTCACTACATCGGCCGCAAGGCCGTCGATGAGAGAACGCGCCCGGCGGCCGGACCGCCGTACGGCTGCCTGATCTCAACCGCTTTTCCGATCGTCGCAGCGTATCGCTTAGCAAACTCGCTTAGCATCTTGTTGATGTCGGCGTAGAGTTCTTCTGTTGGATCGTCGGAAACATTCAGCAGAGTCATGCGACCATGAATACGCTCAGCGCGGCCTTCAGGATTCTTGCGTCCGTTACATTGGAAACCGAAATGCATGACTCGGGAACGCCGATTCCTCCCCCTCGCTTGATCGGCTGCTCACGTTTGGTGAAATATGAGCGTTCTCACCTCGATGCTTTCGCGCGGCGGCGCATCTGCGGGACCTATCGGATCCGTGAAGGCGCTGTGTGGAGCGAAACGCGCCCGCCCATCCGTCTTGGAGTCGAAGCATTTGAGCAACAGTGCCTCGTCCACGCCCATCCCTGGCACGTAGAACCATCGGTGCGCCGGACTGTAGCTCACCTGATAGGTCTCGCCGACACGGTGCGGATAGACGAGGTGCCCATCCCTGGCACGTAGAACCATCGGTGCGCCGGACTGTAGCTCACCTGATAGGTCTCGCCGACACGGTGCGGATAGACGAGGTCCGAGGGTACAAGATCATCGAAACTCACCGAGCTGGCGTCGCAGACGGCAAGCGGAGAATCCCACAACGGACCGCGAATCGGGCGCCACAGGTTGATGATCTGGACCCGGCCCCGCAACAGTCCATCCGCCTCGCGGGGCAGCAGGTCGCGGACGCGTTGCGGACCGGATCTTGCGGTGTGATCGACATGAACCCGGGCGACTGGCTGGCGAATTCCGGTCCGGCTATCCGCAGCGCCTGGAATGTGACGGCGGGTCGTGTGGTCGAAGATGAACACGCGATCCGCGCCGGTTGCATGCTTCAACGCACGCTCCACCTCCGGGTAATAGACAGATTTCACCTCATCATCATCGTAGAAGTCCATCACAGCCGTGTCATGACGCACCAAGCTGAAGCCTTCGCGGTCGAGCGAGACGGACGACGCGAACGGTCGTAGGTTCAGGATCGGCACCACGTGACCTTCTGACAAGACAGTTGTGCGCGGCTCGCCCGCGGGCGGCTCATTCGTGTACGTACGGTCTTTTCTTGATGGGCGCGAGATAGTTCAATACGGCCTCGACGACTGCCGGATGCTGGCTGGAATTCCCCGTCAAACTTGCGTCGCGGCTTAGGCTCATGAAAGCACCCCTCGTCATCTGATTAGCATTCCGTTACCAGGATGCCTGGGTATCCGTCAGTCGATTCACCCGCGGATGTCGACGCCGAAATCAGCTGCGCGCCGACACCAACATCGGCCGGATTGCCCCACTCCGCCGGATGTCCGAACAAGATGATCAGCGTGAGAAGGGCGAACGCGGGCCGTGCACGCGATCGGTTGAAAAATGGACCCCTCAGCTCGTTGACGCGTTAGATATTCCATCATTCTGATCGACTAAAATAGCACGGCTTGTGTGCGCGCGAAGCCGAAAGGACTCATTTCGCAAACTTAGAAAGCATCTTGCCGACAGGCTCCCGATCGCGAAATGTCCGTTCTTTCCTCAGGACTGCTTTTGAAAATTCCTTTTCGAGCAACGGGCGCGAGTTGGTATGGTAAAGGTGTTCCTTTTTTGAAGGCGCAATGTGTGAGCCTTTTCCTGCCTCCGAATGCCGCCAGTCGTAAAGAGTGTCGAAATAGCGCGCGTCCGGAATCCCGCCAAAATCGAGAAAGGAGGAGGCTGCGATAACCTCGGCGAGGACGATCGGCGGCTCTCGCAGGTGCTTGGCGCTGTCGGCCGAAGTGTTTGCAGTCAAACGACTGGCTTTCCAGTGGTTCAAGCATAACCAAGCGTCGAAGAACCGCATGACCGCACCCATTGAATGACTCCGATCACTGTTCATAATAGTATAGTAAACTACTTGACTATGTTAAGCAAGCGTGTACCTTGCAGTAACCGCGGCGTCGCGTCGTGCAGAAATGCGTGGACAGCGCGCCGCCCTGTCAGACGTTCGATAGGAACTCAGGAGCAACGATGGCCCAGCCTTCCTATGCGACTCCCGTGATTTTAAAGCTGTTGGAGCCCTATCGTCTCGGTCACTTGGAACTACCGAATCGCATCATCATGATGCCGTTTGACATGCAGCGCCCTCGGGAATCTCCCAACTTCGCTGACTGCGAGATACTAGGCCAAACGTGCGTCCGCCGGACGGATCATTTCGGAGACCACCCAGGTTGCGCCCGAAGAGCAGGCTACGAGGCGACGCCGCGAATCCATTCGACAGCGCGGATCGAAGGCTGGCGGGACATGACCGGGGCCGTGCACGCGAGCGGCGGTCGCATTTTCCTGCAATTGTGGCATGTTGGAAAGGTTTCCCATGTGTCGCTGCAGCCGGGCGGCCAATTTCCGGTCGCGCCGTCCGCGATCCAGGCCAACACTAAGACGTTTATCGGCGGGGAATTCGTCGAGACACCGCGGCCTCGCGCGCTGAGGCTGGAAGAGATCCCGGGAGTCATCTCGGCGTTCCGGCGGGGAGTCGCGAACGCGATCGCTGCCGCTTTTGACGGTGTCGAACTGCACGCAGCCGAACGGCTACCTGCTCGATCAATTCCCGCGCGACGGTGCCAATCGGTGCGATGACCTCTATAGCAGCTTGATCACCAACCGCTCGCGGTTGCTCATCGACGTGTTCGCCGAAGTTATCTGCGAAGTCGGTAACGAGCGGTCGGCGTTCACCTCTCGGCAGTTACGCGCCCGGATGACATCTCGGACAGCAACCCGAATGTGCTTTTCGCTCACGTGATCCAGGGTATCAGCGCATTGGCGCCGGCTTACATCCATGTGGTTGACGGCGCCACTTCGGTGAGCGCAATTTCGGCGAACTCCTTCGACTATGGACTGCTGCGTCGAAACTTCCGCGGCACCTACATCACCAATAACGGCTACGACTTTGCAAGGGCGACCAACCGCTATCGCGGGCGGGCGGGCGGATCTCGTCTCGTTCGGCAAGGCGTTCCACGCCAATCCGGATCTGGTCGCCCGCTTTCGTGCAGCCGCTCGGGCTCAACGCCCCCGACAAGTCGACCTTCCACGGCGGCAGCGCAAAAGGCTATACCGACTACCTATCTTTGGGGTCGGCGTTCTTGTGAGCGGGCACCCTGCTCGCGTTCTGTGCCGTTCCGACCTGCGTTGCCTGCTCTTGCATGAATTGCCAGCAATGACGCCGATCCTCATCATCCCTGGCCTCAACGGCTCTGGACCGCATCATTGGCAAACTCACTTCGAGCAATCGTTTCCTGACGCACGGCGTGTTCATCAAGGTGATTGGAGAAGGCCAAATCGCGGCGCATGGGCTGAACGCCTGATCGCTGCCATCGAGGCCACGCCCGGCTGCGTTCTGGTCGCGCACAGCCTTGGTTGCATCCTGGTGGCGCATGTTGCGGTAGACCATCCGGATCTTGCAGTCAAAGCAGCCTTGCTAGTCGCGCCGGCCGATGTTGAGTCACCACGCCGGACGCCCGAACAGATTCGTGGATTTGCCCCCATTCCTCGAACGCCCCTTCCATTTCGGAGCGTGGTGGTGGCAAGCACGAACGATCCGTATATGGCTCTCCCGCGTGCTCACGAATTGGCAAATGCGTGGGGGGCGGAGTTCTTCGACGCCGGACCAGTCGGGCATATCAACGTTGATGGAGGGTTCGGCCCATGGTCGATCGGAGAGCGCATCCTGCGTGGCTTGATGACGGCACCTTGCGAATTGCGCTCTTTGCTCGCGCACCATTGCACGCTTCATTGCCAAGACCATGAAACATGAAAGGGGTCGCCAGATAGAGCCGCCGACAATCAGATGTGATACGTCAGCGCCGCTTTGCGACCGCTGTCGAGCGCCAGCATGTCAGCGAAGGTGAGGCGATCGAGTATATCCGCCATGGCGTCGCGCACCTTTGCCATCGTGAGCCGGATAGTACACGTCTTCACATCATCGCAATCCTGGCATGGCTGATAGGCGGTGCGACTGGCGCAAGGGATGGGCGCCAGCGGCCCATCAAGGGCGCGAATAACAAATCCAAGCTTGATTTCGCTTGGCGGGCGAGCCAGCATGTATCCGCCGCCCGGTCCTTTCTTCGTATGCACGATTCCGGCATTGCGCAGATCGCCGAGGATGGCGTCGAGAAATTTCTTCGGGATGTTGTTTGCCTCGGCGATATCAATACACTGTGCGGTCTCGCCTTTGGGAAGACATGACAGATGAACCACGGCCTTGAGGCCATACTTGCCTTTTGCAGTGAGCATTTGTCGGTGACCCCATTAGACAAGAAGCGCGAGAATTGGATAACGTCTATAGATAACATTGGTTATAGAAAAATCCAGTGCCAGAGCGCATAATCGCGGAATGATTTCGCTTTTTTGGTCGATTAATTGACTCTTGAGTGGACTATATAAGCTCCCTCGCGAGCGCGGAGCCACACGATTTTGCCCATGCGTCGATGCTGGTGCGCGCGAAGGCGGGGGCGGCATCGGTTGGGTTGAGATAGACCGGCGGTCAAGTTCGATCTCGGCATCACTCGCGAGCAAATTCGTGGCACATCCCTGTATGCGGAGTTGATCGCCGACACCACGCGCGGGCACTTCAAGCGAACCACAGAAGAACGAGACATTGCTGAGCGCGCCAGGCGCGAATACGGGTCGATAGTACCGCCGCGACGAA